>JAJAZF010000165.1 GCA_026785875.1 Chamaesiphon sp.
ATGTCAAGCTTTCAATCAAGTACCGAGTATCGATCTACGTGTCAATCTTCTGACAATCGATCGAGTTTTACCAGATGCTCCGCTTACAGAGAGACTGCAACAACACCGCACCAAATTAATCGAGCTGTTTCAAACTAATGGAATTGAGGCTATTCCCATTCCCAATCTCCCCCAAGGATTGAGATTCGTCGGTAATGTTGGGGCGATTAGTCAATTACCTGGCTATCAACAGGGGTTGTGGACGATTCAAGATAGTAGTGCTCAACTTGTCACTCATTTACTCGATCCTCAGCCACATGAGATAGTCATTGATGCTTGTGCTGCACCAGGCGGAAAGACTACCCATATCGCTGAATTGATGGGCAACACCGGACAAGTTTTAGCATTAGATAAAACAGCTTCACGGTTGAAAAAATTGCAACAAAATCTCGATCGATTGCAATTGGATACAGTTAAAATTTTAACTGGAGATAGTTGTGGATTTAGCGAATTGACTGATACTGCCGATCGAGTATTATTAGATGCACCATGTTCGGGATTGGGTACTCTCCATCGTCGGGCTGATGCCAGATGGCAAAAAACACCCGCCCAAATTCATGAATTAGCCATATTACAAGCAAAGTTACTCGCCAATACAGCTACTTGGGTAAAACCTGGGGGAGTGTTAGTATATGCCACTTGTACGGTATGTTCGATCGAGAACGAGGATATTATCTTACCGTTTTTAAAAACTCATCCCGACTGGCAAATCGAGCTACCACCTACTGATTCTCCGCTAGCTAGTTTAGTCAGCGATGATGGTTGGATTAAAGTTTGGCTGCACCGTCAACAGATGGATGGCTTTTTTATGGTAAAACTTCGCCGATTGGCTGCTAGGATTGAATAGTTCGCGTCAATCTTGCAGAAAGTCGATCGGATTATCTCGTAAAACAGTTGATATCAGTTTGTTGAATCAGATCGATCGATATTTTGCTTAACCCATACTTATTTATATCCTAACAAAAGTAGAGACGCTCTCACGAACATCTCTACTCTCGATCGATAAATTAACAAATCAGGGGTTTAAATCCCCCACGTATGGATTCACCACGTCATAAGCTATCGAACATTTAAATCACATTGTCGATCGTGCCTTCTGCTCGTCACGCCTTCTGCCTTCTGCCTTTTCTCAACCAGTAGATTAAATGACTAACAGCTTAGTCGGGGCGCAACTATCAACTATCAATTATCAATTATCAATTATCAATTAATTTAACTTTCCTGCATGGCAATAGTTGCTGGTAAGCGACTAAACGCTAGATGCTCATTTTGCACTTCAACAAATACCGTATCACCTTCCTTAAAGTCACCCCGTAGAATTCCTTTAGCGAGGATAGTTTCTAACTCTTTTTGAATTGTTCGCTTGAGTGGACGTGCGCCGTAGCTTGGATCGTAGCCAGTATTAACCAAGAAATCGATAGCAGATTCGGCTAATTTAAGCGATAATTTACGATCGGCTAAACGTTTTTCTAGTCGCGCAACTTGGATTTTGACAATACTCCGTAGTTGATTTTTTTGGAGACTATGGAAGATGATTGTATCGTCGATGCGGTTGAGAAATTCGGGACGAAAATTGTGACCGAGAGCTTCTAATACGCGAGCTTTCATCTCATCATATTTAGACTCATCCCCCGCTAGATCTAGAATATATTGAGAGCCAATATTACTAGTCATAATAATTACAGTATTCTTAAAGTCTACCGTCCGACCTTGGGAATCAGTCACTCGTCCATCATCTAGCACTTGCAGCAATACATTAAACACATCTGGATGTGCTTTCTCAATTTCATCGAATAGAATCACTGCATAAGGACGACGACGGATACTTTCGGTAAGTTGTCCCCCTTCCTCATAGCCAACGTAGCCAGGCGGCGCACCAATCAAGCGTGACACGGCGTGTTTTTCCATATACTCGGACATGTCGATACGAATGAGGGCATCATCGGCATCAAAGAGGTAGTTAGCGAGAGTTTTAGCTAATTCGGTTTTCCCTACCCCTGTAGGTCCGAGAAAGATGAAGCTAGCGATGGGGCGATTGGGGTCGGATAGTCCCGCCCGCGAACGCTGAATGGCTTCAGCTACGGCGGCGACGGCTTCTTCTTGTCCGATGACGCGACGGTGGAGTTCGTCTTCGAGGAAAAGGAGTTTTTCCCGCTCGGTTTCAACTAGTTTTGTCAGGGGGATTCCCGTCCATTTGGAGATGATTTCGGCGATGTCGGCTTCGGTGACTTCTTCGCGGAGGAGGGATTTACCTGTGGTTTGAGATTGGGCGAGTTTGACTTCAGCGGTTTCTAGTTTGCGGTGAAGTTCGATTAGTTTGCCATATTTTAGTTCCGCAGCCAGATTGAGATCGTAGTTACGTTCGGCTTGTTGGATTTCGATATTAATTGCGTCGATTTGCTCTTTGATGGTTTGGATATCGGTGATAATATCTTTTTCGGATTGCCATTGGGCGGTGAGAGCGCGTTGTTCTTCTTTGAGATCTGCGAGTTCTTTTTCGATCTTTTGCAGACGTTCGCGTGCTGAAGTAGAGGTATCTTTATTGACCGATAACCGCTCCATTTCTAGTTGCAGGACTTTTCGATCGATCTCATCTAATTCTTCAGGTTTAGAAGTGATTTCCATCTTCAGTCGAGCAGCGGCTTCATCCATCAGATCGATCGCTTTATCTGGCAAGAATCTGTCACTAATATAACGTGTCGATAATGTTGCCGCAGCAACCAGGGCATTATCAGAAATTTTCACCCCATGATGCACTTCGTAGCGTTCTTTTAAACCGCGCAAAATTGAGATCGTATCTTCCACACTCGGCTGATCGATATATACTTGTTGAAAGCGACGTTCTAGGGCGGCATCTTTCTCGATATACTTGCGATATTCATCGAGAGTTGTAGCTCCGATGCAACGCAGTTCACCCCTTGCCATCATTGGTTTGAGCAAGTTACCCGCATCCATTGCGCCTTGGGTAGCACCCGCACCCACCACAGTATGAATCTCATCGATAAATAAGATAATTTGACCTTGTGATTCTGTGACTTCTTTGAGGACTGCTTTGAGCCTTTCTTCAAATTCGCCACGATATTTTGCACCTGCAATGAGGGCACCCATGTCAAGTGAAATTAATGTGCGATCTTTGAGAGATTGGGGCACATCACCACTAATAATTCGCTGTGCTAAACCCTCAGCGATTGCCGTTTTACCGACTCCAGGTTCACCAATTAAAACTGGATTATTTTTAGTTCGCCGCGACAAGATTTGAATCGTGCGTCGGATCTCATCATCGCGTCCAATTACCGGGTCGAGTTTACCGCGACGGGCAAAATCAGTTAGATCTCGACCGTATTTAGAGAGCGATTCATACTTACCTTCAGGATTTTGGTCGTTCACTTTTTGACTACCCCGAATCTGTGAGACGATCGTTTTTAACTTACTTTCTTCTAATTTAAATTGTGAAAATAACTGCTTACCAAAGCGATCGTCTTGAGGGTAAGCTAGTAATAAGTGTTCGATCGAAATAAAGTCATCATTATATTCTTTACGATACTTATCGGCCCTGTCGAGTAAGGTATCCACACTCCGCCCCAGATACACCGAGCCAATCGTCCCAGAAATCTTCGGCTGCTTCTGAATATAGTTTTCTAGCTCTTGCCGAAATTGACTCAGATTTACCCCTGCCTTGCTCAGGATACTAGTTGCCAAGCCATCTTGCTCTAGCAGTGCTTTGAGGAGGTGCTCTGACTCCATTTGTTGCTGCTGGGCAGCCTTAGCGACATCTAGAGTATTAGTAACAGCCTGCCAAGCCTTTTCAGTGAATTGCTGAGGATTGTTTGGTTGCATAATGCGACTGGGAATAAAATTTTCATATAAGTAACCAGAGTGATGGAGAGATTCACTTTAGTTACCTTTTCATTGTAGTGAGTTCGATCGATCTACTAGGATCGGTATTTACGATATAGCTGCTAAGTATTTCCGAAATTATTCAAGTTAGATCTCGATAGGTACCTGCGTGAAGATCTAATTAGCTGGGAGTTGCCAGTCAATCGCGGGTTTATCACTAGCAGCTAAAGCTGTATTAATAGCAGAAAAAGGCTTACTCCCAAAACAGCCATTGCGGGCAGAAAGTGGCGAAGGGTGCGCCGATTGAATCACTGTATGTCGGGTAGTATCGATTAATTTCAGCTTTCATCGAGCGATGCGTTACGTTTGGCTAACACATCGGATCGAAGTCTACTTCGATCCGATCGTCCGCGCTACAATAATTCTCACGCTCGACCAATCCAAGATTCCAATTCGATCGCGGCGTTAAATGTGACTATATACCTATTACCCAATCTCACTAAATATCAGTTAATTACAGGGAGTGCCATCGATACCGCTACCCTGTTGAAGTTTCTCCAAACTACTTATCAGGAAATAGCTCCTCAACAACAAGACTATCGACATTTACAGTCTACAGTCGATCGATATTTTAGTAGTGAGACTCCATTATGGTTTGTGACAGTAGCAAATCAACAGCGCGCTCAGAAAATCGCCTGTTTGTGGTTGGGAATAGCTATCGATCAAGCGACTGGAATTCGTCACCCGAATATTTTCCTAGTTTATGTCGATGCCGCTTATCGTCGTCAAGGGATCGGCCGCGCCTTGATGGAATATGCCCAAATTTGGGCAAAAGCTCAAGGTTATACTCAGCTCGGTTTACAGGTATTTACAAACAATCAACCCGCGATCGATTTATATCAGCAATTAGGTTATCAGCCTCGATCGATTTCGATGATGCGCGAGATTTGAATGAGGTTCTAGGTTGAAAGTAGGTAGTAGGATTTGACATTAGCTGGGTAATTAAGTCGCAAGCTGAGGTGATATCCACGTTCTAAATTGATGCTGGAATTGTTAAACTAGAGATGGTAGTTAGGATCGATCGCAAGTTAGAACAAAGTAGCAGTTATGAAAGCAGTGGTAGTCGAAATTAGAACCCAGATCTTGATTCTTGGTACCCTCGTAGGGTTGATGTGGGGACTGGAGATCCTCGATACATTTGTCTTCAATCGTGGACTCGATACACTAGGAATATTACCCCGTCAGCAGATCGGTTTGCGAGGGATTTTATTCGCACCATTTTTACATGCTGGCTTTGCTCACCTGACTGCAAATACTGTCCCCTTCATCGTACTTGGCTGGCTGATTATGGCTCAGAGTATCACTAACTTTGCGATCGTGTCAGTTATCTGCATCGTACTCGGTGGTTTGGGAACGTGGTTATTTGGTGCTACGGGTTTGCATATCGGTGCCAGTGGCGTGATTTTTGGCTATCTGGGATTTCTATTGACTCGTTACTATTTCGATCGCCGCCTCAGCTCTGGGATCGTGGCTTTATTCGTTGGTGTCACCTATGGTAGCGTCTTATGGGGCGTGCTACCATCTGTCCCAGGTATTTCTTGGGAAGGACATCTATTTGGTTTCTTGAGCGGCATCTTAGCAGCACGATTGGCGACTGACAGTTAATTTTTAGTGATTTCAGAGAAAAGGCGTTAATTTAATTGTCAAATTTCATACAAAAGTCCGATCTAATTCGATCGGAATTCAGTGAGAATAATTGCAGGTCAATAAGTATCTTCTACAGACCTGACATTGTTGCATCACCATTAAATCTTTTGTATGAATTCTCTAGAACCAGAAGAAGAAGATTATTTATTTTGCCCATCCTTGGATTGGGACGAGCTGTACACTGAGGAAACTTTTGGCGACAGGTTGAGGCTATTTTACAGTCAGTTTGATAGTAGTACCCGCGCCTTGCTAGACGATGCGCTGTTTCGGGAGACTGACCAAACCGATCTGGTGACTGGCTTAGAAATTTTATGTGCAAATCAGATTATCTATAAACGTCTGATCCAAAAGCATCAAAAAATTAGTAATCAAATCCGGTGGATCTGGCCCGAGACAGTCAGCCAGTTAGTGATTGGGATGTACTCACCGCACTGGTATGGGCAAACTTTTAAATTGCGGTAGGCTGTTGTGTTCCTCAAGAGCATTGACTGACAATTGGGAGGGTATTCGGATATCTCTCCGCAAAGGTTGTCGTACTCCCGCATAAAATAGGGATAGTGATGGAATATAGGCTATGGATAATAATAACTGGCTGCAACAAATTTTAACGTTAGGGATCGGCACGACTTCATTGGTTGCCGAAAGAGTCCGCGAAGTCAGCGAACAACTAGTCAAAGAAGGTAAGATCGATCCCGAACAAGCTAAATCATTTGTTGATGACCTGATGGGGCAGATCAAGCTAGATCCGGCGAACTTTGAGCAGCAGATGCAGCGGCTAATTCGGAACACCATGCAGGATCTAGGCGTACCGCGTCAGAGTGAGATGGACGAATTGCGCGGACGGATCGACAGGCTCGAACGTCAGGTACGGGACCAAGAAAATAAATCATGGAAATAGCCAATTTCGTGGGCTGATAATTTCCGATCTAGAACCGATCGATCCATTCCCCTAGCCACCGATGACTATAATCAGAAGGTGGTTCAAATTGGATTGAGTATGAAAGAAATTTTAGTCAGTTTAGGATTGATGCTCGGATGCGGTATTCTAATCTTAGTATTTCAGTTTACAGTAGGAGCACCAGCAGCAACTGCGGGATCTACAGCTCAAACTAGCTCAGTAGCTGCGATCGGTCAATCTACACCCACTCCCCCTACTTTAATTGCCATGGATAGCAACGAAAATCAAGTCACAACTGCATCGGGATTAAAATACGTTGAGATTGCTGAAGGTGCAGGCGAAACACCCACCAAAGGGCAGACTGTATCGGTTCACTATACTGGTACTCTAGAGAGTGGCAAGAAATTTGACAGTTCTCGCGATCGCAACCAAGCGTTCGAGTTTCAAATTGGTGAAGGTCAAGTCATCAAAGGTTGGGATGAAGGACTCAGTACCATGAAAGTTGGTGGTCGTCGCAAGCTGATTATTCCTGCGGATTTGGGATATGGTGCGCGGGGTGCTGGCGGCGTGATCCCCCCTAATTCAACACTGATCTTTGATGTCGAATTGCTGAAGATTAAGGGATAATTAGCACTTAGATGTGGCGGTTGACAAAATTACCCAACCCCAAATCTCTAGAGCTGATGGGAACATCGCTCGCTAAATGATGGTCATGGCTAGTGAGGATGTCTGCAAACCCTATTCACCATGAGTCAATCACTTTCCCTATCTTGGTCCCAGCTTGAGGAAAACCTCCCTCGAACCAGAGTGCAAGTAGCTAAATTAGACAAATTACCGAACAATGAGCTGATTTTGCTCGCTCAATCTGGATTACGAGCCGAGCGAGCAGCTTTAGCCGAACTAATGCGTCGGCATCAGTCTCATGTGGATCGGATTTTGTATCACTTGGCTCCAGACTGGCAAGATCGAGCAGATCTGGCTCAGGAAGTGTGGATTCGCGTTTACAAAAATATCAAAAGTCTCAATGAACCCGAAAAGTTTCGGGGGTGGTTGAGTCGGATTGCTACCAATCTGTTTTACGATGAATTGCGAAAACGGAAGCGGGTAGCTCCACCACTGTCTTTGGATGCGCCGATTAATGTCGGGGATGGATCGATCGACTGGGATATCGCTTCAGATACACCCAATCCCTCAGAACATCTGAGTACGGTCGAATTTTACGACCAATTGAAAGTGGCAATTGCCAATCTACCCGCAGCTTTTCGCACCACGATCGTGCTTCGAGAAATCGAAGGGTTGTCATATGAAGAAATTGCTGATGTGACAGGAGTATCGATCGGGACGGTAAAATCGCGGATTGCTAGAGCAAGAGCAGGATTACAGTCTCAGTTGACAGGTTATTTTGAATCGTAACTAAATTGCCCTAACTGGGAATATTAGCAATATATATTGATTAGCTCGTGCTGGCTTGCTAAAACTGGAAAATATTTGAATCTGGGACACACACAGGATAATCGAGGATCGGAACATGACAGACAATTTCGATAGGGAGCGATCTGATGCCGTTATAGACGAACGGTTTGAGTTGCTCAGTGCCTATCTCGATGGTGAGGTAACACCTACCGAACGCCAACAAGTGGAAGCATGGTTAGCCAATGACTTGGCATTTCAACACCAGTATCGTCAGATGCAGCAGATGCAGCACGCATTCCCGCGCATGACGGTACCCAGTAGCCAGTCTGCTGAGGCTTTATCAGCGGGAGTATTTGCTAAACTCGATCGCCATCGCCATCGGAAACTAGCAATTATTGGCGGCGGCGCGATCGCAGCTACATTAGTAGCGGCTGTAACTGGACTGGGTAGCTTATTTAGCGATCCTAACCCTCAACTACAATTTGCGACTAATAAAGCCAATATCCCCGCACCGATGATGCTGGCATTGAACGATCCGATTTTGGCGATGCCTGCCAAGGAAGAACAAGTAATCGAATTACCAATGTCTTCACCTGAAGTCAATGCTGATTAGACAGTTGACAGTTGACCTATTAGATCGATGCAACTGATTGTAGGTGCGGTGTCCAGGAGGATGCCGCATTTGTTTTGAGGGGAAGCTCAATTCTGGTTAATGTTCAATCGTTTTAACATTGCCGCTCGTGCTCGATCGGCTAAACTGTCATCGAGTGGGGCGAGATTTATTTCGGTTTGATACTTGGCTTGGAGTGCGGTTTTAATCATCCAGTCGGCGATGAAGGGGTTTTTGGGGATGAGTGGGCCGTGGGAGTAGGTGGCGATCGCGTTGTGATAGAATGCGCCTTCAGTGCCGTCTGTGGCGTTATTTCCATACCCTTTGATGACCTTGCCTAGAGCTTCGGCATTTGGGCCGAGATAGGTTCTACCGCCGTGGTTTTCAAAGCCTACGATTAGCGGTTTTTGACCCCCTAGCAGCTCGGTAAGTTCGGCGGCGAGTCTGGTGGCGGTAATCTCGAATACAACGTTGCCAATGCACCGATGGGTATCAATCCCTGGATGTTTGGTTTCGAGATCGATGATGCCCATGCCTTCGATTTTTTCACCCAATCCTGGTTCGTAAAATCTCCCTAGTAGTTGAGGGGAGCCGCAGGTAAATACACCTGGTGCACCCGCGTCTAGTTTAGCTTTGATGGCGGCGGTTTTGGCACCTGCGAGGTCGCGCATGACGATTTCTTGTTGGCGATCTTGGGCACCGCCGCCGACGATGACATCAACTTGGTGGATCGTGTCGGGATGGGAATCGCGATCGTAGGGGATGACTTCGACGTTAATTCCTCGCCAGTGGGCGCGTTGTTGGATGGCGATGACGTTCCCTCGATCGCCGTAGGTGCTCATGAGGGTGGGGTAGAGCCAGCCGATTTTTAATTCCATATTTAGTGAATAGTGGATAGTGAATGGTGGATAGTGGTTAGAAAACGGTCGTAATTCTCAAATCTTTGAACCGTTGCCAATCATCATTTTGACTTTTACGAGTTGCGATCCATACCTCTCTAGTTAATTCGAGGAACACGATCTCATAAAATCTTTCTACCTGTAAGGATTTCGCGGACTTCTAGCATGGCGGAGTAGGTGGGGACGATGTGGAGGATTTCGTTGAGTGGGGTGAGTTCTAGGGCGGTATCGATCGCTTCTTGCAGGTTTTCTTTGATGATTAGTTTACAGCCTGAATCGAGATTTGTTTTGCTGTATTCTAGTCGCAATGCCAGATCGTAAACTCGATCGCCACTAACGATAATTGTCCCGCCGGAGTTGACAAATTTTTCGGTGTCTACGTCCCAAATCCACGAGACATCGGTACCGTCAGGGGTGCGATCGTTTAAGATCGTGAGTGTGACTGAGCTACCGCCTGTTTGTTTGACTCGATCGATTGCTCTGATGGTTTCATTCATCCCGACGGGGTTTTTAGTTAGTAAAATTCGGACTTTTTTACCGTTGTATACTAGTTCTTCCGATCGACCGAATGCAGCTTGGAAGGTGCTAATTGTATCGAGAATAACTGGTTTACTAATCCCGATCGATTCCATTGTGGTAATGGCGGCGAGGGTATTGTATTGATTGTAAACACCGATGAGTACCTGGGGCCATTCTTTACTATCGATCGAGAGTTTACTTTTGGTGAAGCTACATTTCGGGCAATTAAAATCGCCTTGGTGGGATAGATAAAAGCCTTTGTAGTCGAGAGCTGTGCCGCAACTCGGACAGTCGATCGAGTCTACCGCATGGGGCATTTTGTCTAGGTATAATTCTGGTTCTGTCAGTCCAAAATATTTAACTTGCTTGGGGTTTTCGCCCTGTTCTAATTGTTGTCCTAGATAAGCTAGGGCTGGATCGTCGCCATTGACAACCAAGATACTATCACTGGATAATTCGGCAATTACTTTACGCCAACGGTAGGTAATTGTATCGACTTCGCCATATCGATCGAGTTGATCGCGAAACAAGTTTAGGGCGAGAATATATTTGGGTTTTAGTTGTGGTAATACTAGGGGAATGACATTTTCATCTACTTCGAGAATCCCGTAGTCTGCTTTGAGTCTACCCGTTAGACTCGTATGCTCTAGTAGTGTGGTAATTAAACCATTAACTAAATTAGCTCCCGCTTCATTATGAACTACCTTCCAACCATCTTTTTCTAAGATCCCGCGTAATAGGAGTGAGGTAGTAGTTTTGCCATTGGTTCCGGCGACAACAATTACCCCATACTTAATCTGCTGCGAAAGCATGGTTAAAATCTGCGGATGAAGCCGTTTACCGATGGTACCAGGGAGGACACTCGCAGCACCTAGTTTGAATGTCCGAATTGTCGAGGTAATTGTTTTGGCTGCAAATACCGCAATTCCCAATCTGACTCGATCTAATAAATTTATCTGCACCTTGACACCCTGTTTCAGCGATGGACTAGTATCGGGGTGACTACACCACCTGAAGCTGCACATTATATCAATAGTTGGGGACAGGTTTTGGTTTGGGCAAGATCGGGATCGGATTACTCCCGAACCTGTGTCAAATTAGATATTTAGGGTGGATGGTGGATGGTGAATGGTGAATGGCTTGCACTGAGCGTAGCCGAAGTGTGAATGGTGAATGGTGGATGGCTTGCACTGAGCGTAGCCGAAGTGTGAATGGTGAATGGTGGATGGTGGAGCGGATCTCGATCTGGGTGGTACGGGATTAACTGCTAAAATAGAGATCTAAAAAGATCATTCCGACTTCGGTTGCAGCCAGCGATCGCTTCTGAATATGACTATCCTACTGATTCAGTCTCCAAAGCTCCCACCTACCGTCACTTGGGAAAAACTCCCTCCAGATTTTGAATTACCTGACGAACCAGTGGAAAGCAATCTTCAACCCCTCCTAGCGGCTGCTCTACGCGAATCTCTAGAGCTAGCTGGCTTGATGCTCGAATCTGTAATTATTGCCACTAACTTTGGCATCTGTGCCACAGTCGATGGGAAAACTGTCGTCAAGGCTCCAGACTGGGTTTATGTACCTGCGACTAAACCTTTCCCCGATGGTGAAAGTCGCCGGAGCTACACTCCTTGCGCTGAGGGAGATCGTCCCAGCATCGTGATGGAGTTTATTTCGGCTACCGAGGGGGGCGAATATTCGTTCAATCCGCATTACCCATATGGTAAGTGGTACTTTTACGAACAGATTTTAAAAGTGCCGACTTACGTGATTTTTCATCCTCAACTCAGAGTGTTAGAGGTGTATCACTTAGTAGATGGGAAGTATCAACTAGCGTCACCCGATGAAAATCGACACTATTGGATTGAATCCTTGGGCTTGTTTGTAGGAGAGTGGATCGGTAAAAAGTCCGAATATGATGGTTGTTGGCTGCGGTGGTGGGATCGGGCTGGGAACTTACTCCTCTGGGGTGGCGAGCTACTAGCACAAGAACGTCAGCTACTAGCACAAGAACGTCAGTTAGTAGAACAAGAACGCCAACGGGCGGAGCAAGCTGAAGAAAAAAGTGTTCGCTTGGCGGAACGGCTCAGGGAGATGGGGATCGATCCAGCAGACATCTAGCCCCAATTTACATACCGATCGATCGATTACCACAGCTTAGGGGTTTAGAGCCTCGTGCTTTGAGGTGGATTGTCTCGTTGGCGTAGCCTCTCCGAATCGCTATCAACTATCAACTATCAACTATCAACTATCTAACGGGTAGCGGTGACGATCGATAGGGCGACAATTGGCGCGGTGATGGTGCGGAGGATGTGCCGTCCGAGGGATACTAGTTGAAAGTTATGGTCGATCGCTAAATCTATTTCTGCATCCGTCCAGCCGCCTTCAGGACCGATCGCGAGGATAATCTGGGTAGCGATGGGTTGGTTGGATTGGAGACAACTAAGCAGGTGAGGATATTCTCCTCTGGCTTCACATAGATATTTGGAACTTTCGAGCGGCAGTTGACTGAAAATAGTCTGTAATGGCTGTGGTTCGGCAATTGTGGGGATAATTAGTCGCTCGGACTGTTCGGCGGCTTCCTGGGCAATTTTGCGCCATCTCGGGAGCTTTTGAGGACTGGGATTGAGGAGGGTGCGATCGCTGATGGCGGGAAGGATTGTGGTTACGCCTAGCTCGGTACAGGCGCGAACGATATCGTCGAAGTTATTACCTTTGGGAAGCGCGCAAATCAGGGTAATGGCTTGGGTAAGCTCCCGACTCGCCAGCAGATCGGCTCCACTCGCGAGTGGGATGATTATTTCAATAATTTCGGCAGTTGCTGCGGTTGTCCGCTGGGAACTGTTGACGATGATTTGGCAGAGGTAGAGTTTTCCGGTACCATCAATGGCTTCAAATTTGGCACCAGGTTGGAGTCGGATGACGCGAGTCAAATAGTGGTGTTGCTCGGGTGTGAGTGCGATGTACTTATCGTGGATCTGACTAGGGGCGATCGTGATACGTTGCAAGGTGTTTAGGAGCGTGGTGATAATTGACTACAGTATGCTGTTAGTGTAAGATATACATGTGCTACTTAGATCGAATTACGGGGAATACTGACAGAATATTACTCGAAATGTACAATCC
>JAJAZF010000166.1 GCA_026785875.1 Chamaesiphon sp.
CGCGACAACATCGACACCTGCTTGTTGATAATCCATATCTGACCCCGTAGACGATCGGCATAGGCATTTTACAGCGATCGCTTTACACACCGCAAACTCGATCGTTGGCGTAGCCGCGCCCAGAGGTAATCGCCGCACTACCAAGATCGCCGCAAATCCACTCATCTCTACATCTTCATCATTAGGTCATTGCTGACTAGAATCAAAAGATCGAGGGCACAGAGAAGGTAATTTTGTCGCAAAAACGAACACACATCTATCTCAGATCGATAACACCATAACTAGCTCTAGTCCTTTGATTTAGGTATTTAGTGATGATAAAAATCAATTTAATAAAATTTCCATAAAAAAATCTCTCATCTCATAACCCTGTCAACCCAATTTTGACAGAATAAACATTTGAATAATATATGCTAATAGGTGTAACACATGATTTTTCCTGATTGAAAAATGGTAGGGATCGCCCTGCTCAAAGCTGGAGTTGGTGGGGATCGCTTGGGTTTTCCACCCTAAATTGGCATTTTTATGCTGCATACAAAAGCTGATTTGTCAATGATATCAATGGATCTTTTTGAGAAAAACTTCGTGTTATGGTAGACCCAACGTTCCTCACACCGAGGTGAATACGGAACAAGTATGAGTTAGCAATTGGTAAATTGCCCCTGAATATATGGGCAATATCAGCTAAATCTCAAAGATAAAAACGTTTCACAATAGGCATATGAATTATCAAACTTTGACTGGACTAACTGCTCTCGTAGCAACGCTAACAATCTCTACAGCCGCATCTGCTACACCATCAGTCAACTCCATTCAATCTCACGTTTCAGTTGAGTCAAAACAGTTAATCGCTCAATCTGTCGGACAAGCTTCTTTTTACGGTGGCGGAGCAAATGAAGGTGGTCCGATGACTGCTAATGGCGAAAGATATCAACCAGGTGGTATGACTGCTGCTCACCGGACTTTGCCTTTCGGTACGAGAGTCCGTGTCACTAGTCCAAATACTGGGAAATCTGTAGTTGTCCGCATTAACGATCGCGGCCCATTTATCGGCGGAAGAGCGATCGACCTTTCGATTGGTGCTGCTAGAGCAATTGGTTTAACTAGTTATGGCGTTGGGACTGTCCAGATGGAAGTTTTAGGCGGTGGTGAAGGTCGTCGTCAAGGTCGTCGCAATCGTTAGGTAGAATCTAGTACATGGTAGATCGAGATTCATCACTCAATCCTGATTCAGATCGCTCGTCAATTTCTATTCAATTTTTAATATTGAGAGCGATCGCGATTTTGAGGGTAAACTATTGATATCTAAAACCGTTAAATTAGGCGATTGCAAATAAAACAGCACTTATTTGCTGCTAAAAGCAGGTAAAATTGGTCAGTGGATGCCAGACTGTTAGCATCCGATCGCCATCTGATGGATAGATGAGTCTAACGAGGTGGATCGGACGATCTGTCGCCAGCGGTAAGATGCTGTTAAAGCAGATCAAAGTCGCCTTCGCCGTCAACAATACATAATTACCATGCCGATCGATTTTAGATAACTCAATATTGTTTCCCCCGAATGGATATGAATCAACACCGTTGGACTTGTCTAACTACATTAATTCTGGGTGCGTTGATAGCACCGATCTCTACTGTTGAGGCTAAAGTACTATCCCCAGCAATAGCCTCTCAAGATAACTATCTCCCACTGTCACCACAATCGTTACCGACGATTACCCCATTGACAGTCACCGTCGAAACTGATGCAATCCCAACAGCGATCCAGCCAGTTCCCCAAGTCAGCAAGCTACCAATCGTCACGCTATCATCCGATCGAACCAAGCAGCCCAAGAAAATTGCTAGAGTAGGAATCTCCACTAAAAATCTGCCCCCGCAGTCGCCTACAGCAACCACAACACCAATCTTCAATCCTAACTTCCAGGTAACTGAGCCAATTGTTTCGAGTCCGAACTCGACTCCAGTTAATACCGTCGCTCCAATCCCCCAAATTACCGCTCGATCTCCTAAGCCCCAGGCATTTAGATCGTTTATCAATCAAACAGCCAGTGCGCCAATTTCAGTCGTCCGCAGTGACGATCGAACCACTGTAATTAATAATTCGATCGATCTTCAGGCGGAGATCGATCGCCAGTCACACACAAAGGACTC
>JAJAZF010000167.1 GCA_026785875.1 Chamaesiphon sp.
AAATGTGAGGAAGTTGTGAGTTTCGATCTCAAAGTGCTACTGGGGCAGATCGTTCGCGAAGCGTGGGCTTTGCCCAATCGCTGGTACTAAATCTAATCGATACTTATATAGAGCTACTGGAGATCCGAGTGTACTGAGCGATCGCAAGTAGTCGGGATCTTGAGGTGAGAGATAGATTGCTGAAATCTGAGTGGCGGTAATTGTTGGTGTGGGAGTGGATGAAAATTGGTAACTAGTCGTTGTTTCGACAGTATTTAGATAAATTGTCGAACTAGTCCGAAAAACTTGTTGAGACACTTCGGTAGAAATAAACCGATCGGGGTTGAGAACTTCTCGTTGGAGTAGCCGCTGAGAATCAGCATCAAATCCTGTCACAAAAGCCTCTAATTGGCGATCTTGAGTAAGTCGAGTAATCTGTTTAGTTGGATTTTGAGGATCTATTGTCACGGATTGAACATTAGCGGCACCCAGATAAGCAATCGCGATATTTAAGCCATTAAATGCTCGATCTGCAACAATTTGTGGTGCGGGTAAACTAGATTTGAGTCGGGGAAGATTGAGTGGAGAAAATTTGAGAGCTTTAGTGGGATCTGTCGGGATGAATTGGACTGTAAAGTCGATCGGTTTATTGATATATTGCCGATTGCTTTCAAAGCCAGGAGTGACTATTTCGGGTGCTAAAGGGGCAATTTGTTCGATTAATGTACTCGTAGCAACCCACCGTCCTCGAAACCACTCAGGATAGGTCAATTCGCCCTCATGCTGCCTGACAAATGGTTGACGATCCCAATTTGGATATCGATCGATCCTGTCGCTCAATGCCCCGGCGATCGCTCCCTGAGAGCTGCACCACCAAATCGAGATCGCACCTATACAGGTCAAAATTTTCTGGACTAAACTATTCATATCTGGGTGGCGTAGCCTCTTGTTGTCTTTGAGCAGAAAATTATTTAGTTCTCAAAAGTGATGTAGGGGCAATTCATGAATTGCCCCTACATCACTTTTGAGGGATGCCCCTTTTCGATGTCACCCTCGGACAATTGCTGCTTACAATACCTTACACTGTCCGTAATGTCGCAATAAGTGATCGCACAATACTAGCGCAACCATCGCTTCCACCATCGGTACCGCACGGGGTAAAACGCATGGATCGTGTCTGCCTTTAGCTGCTAAAGTTGTTTCTAGCCCTGATTGGGTGACAGTATTTTGCTCTTTGCGAATCGTTGCTGTCGGCTTAAAGGCTACTCTGATGATGATATTTTCGCCATTGGAAATTCCGCCTTGGGTACCACCAGAGCGATTGGTACGCGTCCGAATTTCACCATTTTCATCTGGATAAAACTCGTCATTATGTTCGCTACCTGTGAGCAGCGTACCTGCGAAACCCGAACCAATTTCAAAACCCTTGGTGGCGGGGAGCGACATCACCCCTTTGGCGATATCTGCTTCCAACCTGTCGAATACTGGAGAGCCTAAACCTTTGGGGACATTGCGTACCACGCATTCTACCACTCCGCCGATCGAGTCGCCCTCTTTCCCGATCGCTTCAATTCGATCGATCATTTGCTCCGCACATGTCAGATCTGGACACCGCACGATGTTACTCTCTACCTGCGCCATCGTGACAGTATGACTATCGACAGTTGCTTCGATATCCTGAATTCTTTTCACATAGCCGATGACTTCTACACGATTAAAAATGTGTAGAATCTTCTTAGCAATTGCCCCAGCGGCTACCCTTCCAATCGTTTCCCGCGCCGAAGATCTACCGCCACCTTGCCAATTCCGAATCCCATATTTGGCATCATAAGTCGCATCGGCATGAGAGGGACGATAAGTTTTGACCATCTCATCATAGTCTTGCGACCGAGCATCCTTATTTCTCACCAGGATACTAATCGGCGTACCTGTAGTCTTTCCTTCAAACACCCCAGACAGAATTTCGCAGGTATCAGTTTCCTTGCGGGGTGTCGTAATTTTACTCTGTCCAGGACGGCGACGATCGAGTTCAAACTGGATTTCCGCCTCACTAATCTCCACCAATGGCGGACAACCATCAATGATGACACCTACCCCACCCCCATGCGATTCGCCATAGGTTGTAATTCTAAACAAATGCCCAAAGGTGTTGCCCATCTTACTCGCTCGATCTTCAGTGATTAGTTACTAGTTTACCCTGCATGGCAGGAAAGAGGATATTTGAGCTGGTGTCCGATTTTGACAATCGCCATCTACCATCTCAACCTGAAAGATTTCACTAAATACTTGAATGAGCTGCTGACGTACTAGCTCAATCTCGATCTCGGGGATGAACTCAGCCAGACTACCAACAGATCGATCGACAATTCCGCATGGTACGATCCGATCGAATCCACTTAGATCTGGACATACATTTAATGCAAAACCGTGCATAGTAATCCATTTACTAACCTTAATGCCAATTGCTGCAACTTTACGACCTTCTAGCCAGACACCAGTTAACCCATTAATTCGCTCTCCAGTGAGATGATGTAGAGCTAAAACTTGAATGATAACTTCTTCTAACTGCCGTAAATACCAATGTAAATCTTGTTGGTAATGCCGCAAATTGAGAATTGGATATGCAACTATTTGACCGGGACAATGATAAGTAACTTCGCCACCGCGCTCGACTCGATACAACTCATATTCAGTTTGGAGATAGTCGAATTTCAAAAACTCCAGACTCGATCCAGTACCGAGCGTATACACAGGTGGATGTTCGAGGACAACTAAAGCATCAGCTAAATCTGGATCGAGCATTCGTTCCTGCTGAAGAGATTTTTGCCAAATCCAAGCAGCTTGGTATTCAACTTCTTTACAGTTATATAGTAAACACTCGCGATTTTTTAGAGCGATCCTCTCAGGGTAAATTAACATTATTTTGAGATAATTTAAGATTGAGTAAAGACAATGTAAAAACGATTAAAAATAAGACTAAGCCGATCGTGCAAGCATAACTGAGATCGGGATTGCTCGAACCAAAACCTTGTTGATACAGATAATAAACAACGGTTTTAGAACTATTGCGCGGCCCGCCTTGAGTCATGATATAGACTTCTTCAAAAATTTTGGTAGCAGCGATCGCTGATATCACCGCAACCAGCAACATATAAGGACGCATCAAGGGAATAGTAATATCCCAATGTTTAGTATAACTATCCGAACCATCGATCGCCGCAGCTTCATACAAGTCTGCTGGAATCGATTGGAGTCCCGCCAAATAAATGGTCATATAATAACCCAACCCTTTCCAAATAGTTACTACCATCACGCTAAATAAGGCTAAACCAGGACTAGTCAGCCAGGGAATTGCCGAAATACCGATAACTTTCAAGAGTTGATTGAGTAATCCATTCTCAGCATAAATAAACTTCCAGGCAATTCCCGCTACCACCATCGAGATAATTACAGGCACATAGTAAGCCGCTCGAAAGAAACTCATACCTTTGAGCTTTTGGTTGACTAAAATTGCGAGTACAAGCGGTGCAAATACCAGAATCGGGACGACTCCACATAGATAAACGATCGTATTTCTAATTGTTTGCCAGAATACCTCATCTTTTAATAGTCGATCGAAATTAGCCCATCCTTGCCAACTTGCAGTGCCCGCGATCGGGTCATAATTGGTAAAGCTGAGGTAAAAAGCCTGCAATGCTGGTAAAAATACTGTCAAACCCAGTAACAGTAATGCAGGTGCGAGAAATAGATAAGGTGTCCAGTTAACTTGATGGGGGCGGATCATGGGGACTGGGGGATGAGGGGACTGGGGGACTGGTTCAAACACTATCCACCATCCACCATCCACACCTAAAGCCTAAAGCCTAAAACCTAAAACCTCAATAACCGATCCCTAGTCCCAATTTTGTACTATTGTGTATAAGGAACTATTTAGATATTGTTGTCATCTAACACTTCTACCCTCTGCTCAACAGGCACAACTCGTAAAATCTTCATGTTTGGTCTTATCGGTCACCTCACCAGCTTAGAACATGCCCAATCCGTCGCTAAAGACTTAGGCTTTCCAGAATATGCCGACCAAGGGTTGGACTTTTGGTGCAGTGCTCCACCACAGACAGTAGACCAGATCACAGTCACCAGTATTACCGGACAACAAATCGAAGGCTACTACGTCGAGTCATGTTTCTTGCCCGAAATGTTGGCAACCCGACGGATCAAAGCCGCCATCCGCAAGATTCTAAATGCAATGGCACACGCTCAGAAACAGGGAATTAATATCACTGCCCTGGGTGGCTTTTCCTCAATTATCTTTGAAGAATTTGACCTCCAGCAAAACAAACAAGTCCGCAATGTCGAATTAGACTTCGATAAGTTTACTACCGGAAACACTCATACAGCCTACATCATCTGTCGGCAAGTAGAAGAAGGTGCCGCCAAACTAGGTATCGATCTGAGCAAAGCTACTGTGGCGATAGTCGGTGCCACAGGTGATATCGGTAGTGCCGTTTGTCGCTGGATCGACAAACGCACGGACATCGCCGAATTACTGCTGGTAGCTCGCAATCAAGAACGGCTCCAACACCTCCAAGGCGAGCTAGGACGCGGGAAAATCTTGAGTTTAGAGGAGGCACTACCCCAAGCTGATATCGTCGTCTGGGTGGCAAGTATGCCCAAAGGTGTAGAAATTGATGCGTCAAAACTCAAACAGCCTTCACTGCTGATTGATGGTGGCTATCCCAAAAACTTAGGATCTAAAATTCAATTTCCAGGCGTGCATGTGATGAATGGCGGCATTGTCGAGCATTCCCTGGACATCGATTGGAAGATCATGAACATCGTTAATATGGATGCTCCTGCCCGCCAGCTTTTCGCCTGTTTTGCGGAAGCAATGCTGCTAGAGTTTGAGAAGATCCATACTAGTTTCTCGTGGGGGCGCAATCAGATTACGATCGAGAAAATGGAACAAATCGGTCAAGCCTCGCTCAAGCATGGTTTTCGTCCGTTGTTATCCTTTGTTGGGGGCTAGTTGATAAATTGTATCGCCTGTGAACCTTCAACGTTTACTGACAAAATCGGCTGTCTGAGCCTTAGTACTCGACCTGAAACCTGCTCACCCTACAACTACCCCCTAAAACCTAAAGCCTAAAGCCTCCCTACCCCATACCCCCTAACCTCTACCCCCTACTCAATGGCTGCCCCCGAAAAGAAGCCCTACTTATTAGAATTTGAAAAGCCGTTGGCAGAACTGCAACAACGGATCGACCAAATTCGCGAACTTGCTGAAGAAAGTAGCGTCGATGTCTCCATTCAAATCAAACAGTTGGAGACTAAATACGTGCAACTGCGCGACGAAATTTTTAGTAGTCTCACCCCCGCCCAGCGGCTGCAACTGGCTCGTCATCCCCGCCGTCCGAGTACGCTCGACTATATTCAAGCAATTTGTGATGAATGGATCGAGCTACATGGAGATCGGCGCGGTAAAGACGATCCGGCTCTAGTCGGCGGTGTGGGGAAACTCGCAGGTATTCCGGTAGTGTTGATGGGGCATCAAAAAGGACGGGATACCAAGGATAATGTGGCGCGGAATTTTGGGATGGCGGCACCAGGTGGCTATCGCAAGGCGATGCGGCTGATGGAACATGCCAATCGGTTTGGGATGCCAATTCTGACTTTTATCGATACTCCTGGGGCTTGGGCAGGGCTAGAAGCAGAAGAATTAGGTCAGGGTGAAGCGATCGCGTACAATCTCCGCGAGATGTTTCGGCTCGATGTGCCGATTATTTGTACGGTAATTGGTGAAGGTGGTTCTGGCGGAGCATTAGGGATTGGGGTGAGCGATCGATTGATGATGTTTGAACATGCCGTTTATTATGTCGCCAGTCCCGAAGCTTGTGCCTCGATCTTGTGGAAGGATGCGGGGAAGGCTCCTCAAGCTGCGGAAGTCTTAAAAATTACGTCAAAGGATTTAAAAAATTTGGGAATTCTCGACCAGATTTTACCAGAACCCCTCGGCGGCGCACATGCTGATTCGGTGCGTGCTGCCGAAGTACTCAAGGATGCCATTTTAAAAAATCTCCACCAACTTCAACTACTGCCATCAACTGAATTACGCGATCTCAGATATCACAAATTCCGGCAGATGGGAGTATTTAATGAGTAGCCTGTTAGTAATTGCTATGTAGCTTCGACTAATGGAGGACTACAAAGGCGTTGTCGATGTAAAGTATGCCTCGCCAACTCTCAAATAGTGTAAATATTTGTGCCGATCGGCTCAATTACTAGCTCCGATTCGTCGCCATTTGCAATCGATGTTATAATAAACCCGTAACAAAAATTTACATATTGCTCAGACTTGAGTAAACTTCCTGGACTAGATGAATCCGATCGCAACAACTAATCGAACGGCATTGATTACAGGCGCGAGTAGTGGCATTGGCAAAGCCACAGCTCTAGCTTTTGCAAAAGCTGGGATAAATCTAGCATTGGTAGGACGATCTGAGGAAAAGTTAGCAGCAGTAGCCTCTGCCGCAATTGC
>JAJAZF010000168.1 GCA_026785875.1 Chamaesiphon sp.
TAGCGACCAGGTGCGATCGGTAGTAAAGTCTAAGATCGACTGGTGATAATCGCTCAAACTTTCTCGATGTCCGACGCTTAAAAATGTCATGCCAGAATTTTTTAGTTGTTGATATAACTGTTTTTCATTCTGAGCATCCAACGCACTAGTAGCCTCATCTAAGATCGCATAGCGAGGTTTGTTGAGCAGCAGTCGCGCAAAAATCAACCGTTGTTGTTCGCCTAAAGATAGCACCTGTGCCCAATTTTGTTCCGTGTTGAATCCACCATGCTGTCGTTCTAGATCGGGTAAGTTTACCTGAATCAAAATTTGGCTCAGATCAGCATCTTCGATCGACGCATCCATATGTGGATACAGCAGTTGATCTCGGAGTGTCCCCAGCACCATATAGGGTCGTTGAGGTAAAAAGAGCATTTGCTCCAGTGGCGGGCGGACGATCGTCCCTGTACCTGCATCCCACAGTCCCACGATCGCTCTGAGCAATGAACTCTTTCCGCACCCGCTTGGCCCCCTGACTAGCAATCCTTGACCTGGCGAGAGCTTTAGCGATAAGCCCTCGATCAACGTCCGTTGACGATTGGGCGTTTGGAGTGTCATCGCGGCTATTTCTAGCCGCTGCTCGATCGGATCGGCTGGATTGGTAATTTCAGTCTCGATCTTGGGCTGTTTGGTACCGTCGGGCTGGTGAACACTCAGGTGGCTATTTTCCACCGACTCCAAGAAGGTGTACAACCGCTCGACACCCGCACCAAAAGTAGTCAGAGACTGAAAGCGTGCCACAATCAGATTGAGCGAGAAAAAGACACGGACGAAAGCTCCCTGTGCCTCGGTAACTTTACCCACCTCTAACTCACCTGCAAAGATGCCAGGGGCGACGACAATTGCTGGCAGAATGAAGGGAATAAATTCGTAAGCATTGGTCAAAATATTGAGATTTAATTCCCAAAAAATTAAGCGTTTGAAATTGTCAAACACTTCTCCAAATCGACCTTTAATCCGATCTGATTCATACTGTTCTCCCTGGTAAAAGGCGATCGCTTCAGCATTTTCGCGTACCCGAACTAAACTAAATCGGAAATCAGCTTCTGTTTTAAGCCGTTCAAAATTCAATCGCATTAAAGGCTTGCCAAATACTCCAACTGTGGTCAAAGTACCGATCGACGCATACACGACCAGAAACAAGATCAATGGCTGAGATATGCCCCATAGCACGCTAGTAAAGGCACCGATCGCTAGCAGCGAATCGACGACTGCTAGTAGCAGCGTCAGCGACTCATGAGTAAAGTTTTTGATATCTTCGGCAATCCGTTGATCGGGGTTATCGATGTTAGCTTCGGCATAATTGAGATTATAAAATGCCCGATCCTGGAAGTAGCGATCGATTAAATAACTAGTTAACCATTGTCGCCACTCTACACCCAACCTATCGCGCAAATAAACATATCCCGCATAGAGTGGTGCATAAACAACCAATGTCCCAGTAAAAACTAAAATCGTTTGCCAAAATCTAGCTTCATCGTGTGCAGATAACGCCGAGATGAGTACGCCGCGCTTGTTGTTGAGTAATACGCTCAGTCCGGTATATCCTAGTGACAACAGGACAACTGCTAATAATAGTCCACGCGCCCGCCATTTTTCTTCGCTCGACCAGTAGGACTTGGCAATCGCCCAGAACTGCTTAAATATGATTAAATTAAATCGTTGCATTGCTTTTGGTATTTAGTGCGGCGATTAGTTCTTGCATTGTACCGACTATCGATTCGGCACAGTAGCGGCTACACCAATGTGGCGCGAAAAAACTTACCCTCCGACTCCCACGCAGCACCCTAGCTTAAAAAGCTATCCATTACCCACAGATCCTCTGTTGAGGGTGGGTAAGGGGTAAAGGGTAAAGGGTAAAGGGTAAAAATGGTCAGTTTTTCCCCTTCCCCCTTCCCCTTTCCCCCTTTTAGCCCTTTGAAGCTCAATCTATGGGTAATCGGTAGGCTGGAAAAGGGGGACTTTGAATCCTCAAATTCGATTAATCCAATTTCACGACCATCTTGCCAATATTTTTGCCCTCAAATAGACCGAGGAATGCTTCTACGGCTCGATCGATCCCCACGACTACTGTTTCTTTATTTATCAATTTTCCAGCGCGGAAATAGCCGCCTACCTCCCGTTCAAATTCGCCCAACAGAGGGAGCGAATCAATGACGATTAGCCCTTTCATCGTCAATCGTTTAATCACCATGTTGAAGAGATTGGCAGGACCAGGTTGGGGCTGTTCGTCGTTATACCCAGAGATGCCGCCACAAGCAATAATCCGCCCGTGGATGCGTAATGCTGATAGTGCCGCTGCGAGCGTTTCGCCACCGACATTATCAAAGTAAACATCGATCCCATCCGGTGCCGCCTGGTTGAGTTGTTCCAGGACAGAGGCAGTCTTATAATTGAAGACTCGATCGAATCCGCATTCTTGCAGAAACTGGATTTTTTCTGGCGATCCAGCCGAGCCAATAACTTGACAGCCGCGTAATTTTGCTAGTTGTCCAGCCACACTACCCACTGCACCAGCGGCTCCTGATATAAAAATTACATCGTCGTTGACATCCACCAAATTCAACCCCGCCCAAGCAGTTAAGCCCGTCGCCCCTAATGCCCCAAGGTAAACTGACAGAGGTTGAATTTCGCGACTAACTGGGTGCAACTGTTGGGGCGCGGCGATGAAGTATTCCCGCCAACCACAATTAGAAGTGACGACATCCCCTGGCTTGAATGCCTCAGCACGAGACTCGACGATCTCCCCGACTGCCGCACCTTCAAGAGTTTTGCCCAACTCAAACGGAGGTACATAAGATTTTGTATCATTCATCCGTCCGCGCATATATGGATCTACGGACAGATAGAGATTGCGAACCAACACCTGTCCCTCTGGCAATGGTGCTAGTTGATGCTGTACGAGGCTAAAGTTAGCTGCGGTGGGCAGTCCATTCGGGCGGGAGGCTAATTGAATTTCACGGCTGATGATAGTTGTCATAATTTTTTTCTCTAATTAATAGGAAATCTCTTGACGATCGCGAAAAAACTTGCCACTCAAATCGGAGTCAGCGTTCATTGCCAACCAAATCGCCGTATCGGCTCCTTGCTCTGGCGATCTTGCTGCGGATGCACCGCCCATATCTGTTCTCACCCAACCAGGACACATCGAATTAACGGCAATTCCTGAAGATTTCAGTGCTGCTGCTAACATAATTGTCACACCATTAAGAGCGAGTTTTGATAAGCAATAGCTAGGTGAATCGGCAGATAGTCCAGCCAAAGCACCCAAGCCGCTGGAAACATTAATTACCCGCGCAGCCGCAGCTTTTTTTAGTAGTGGTAGATAGGCTTGTGTCGTCCGAATCACACCAAAAGTATTAGTATTCATTGCCCGCTCTAGCAGGTTTCGATCGATCGTCAGGATATTTATACCCTCATCTGGAAAAATACCTGCATTGTTAATCAAGACATCGAGATGTTCAAAATCCTGACTATAAGTAGCAACCGATCGCTCGATCGAATCATCGTCAGCAACATCTAGCACTAAGGGATGCACTCGATCGGATTGAAGTTGTTCAATTGCGGCTTTTGCTTTGTCGATCGATCTGGCTGCTAAAGTAACTTCAAATCCGGCGGCGAGTAATCCTTGACAAATGGCAAATCCAATCCCTTTATTGCCGCCTGTAACTACAGCATGTTTTTGTCGATCTGGTTGAAGATTCATGTTTATCCTCCTGTTTAAATCAAGATTTGTTTTAGTTATTTTAGTTCGATTGAGTCGAGCGTTCGAGCTGATGCGGCGGCGATTCTGTAGCGATCGAGCGTCACAGCAGTCTGGCTACGCCGACGGATCGACTAGTTGCTTGAGGTGTAAATAGGCTTCTTCCGGCGTGAGTCGATCGGCAGTTTCATCAGGAATATAAAACTCCCAACTATCGGGAAAGTGCCGCACGACAAAGCTGGGAACTAATCCCATCATTAATGCCATTCGTCCCAAGTTTTCGGCTTGTTCTGCTAGGTCGATTTCATCAGTGAATTTAGCATGATTCATGTAAATTTTCTCCGAGTTGTATTATCCCTTACTTTTGGTTTGCGACACTCAGCTTCATCGATGACAAATAATGCTACTAGCACCGCCACGATCGCCAACCAGACAGTCGCGCCTAGCCCTGCCCCAAATCCGGCAGTTAATGCCATCTTGTGGACATCAGTCGCCCCACCTAATTGAGCCATTACTGCCTGAGTCCGAGCCGTGGAGATCGCCACGATGATAGCTAATCCCAAAGCCGCCCCAATCTCCTGAGAGGTAGTGAGCAAGCCTGATGCCATCCCTTGTTCGCGATCGTCGATCCCCGCAGTCGCCGCGATCGTCACAGCCACTTGGACGAGGACGATACTAAAACCAGTAATTGTCATCCCTGGCAAGAGATCGCGGATGAAGTCACCTTGGACGGGAATCCGACTCAAGTGCTGTAGTCCGAGTATTCCCAATGTGATACTACTAATGAGTGTATTTTTGATCCCAAAACGGGTGACTGCTGATGTGGCGATCGCCGCCGCCACGATCGCCGCGATCCCATGCGGCAAAAACGCCAATCCCGTTTGCAGCGCAGTGTAGTTGAGTACTTGCTGCATGTACAGTGTCAGGATAAAAATGGTCGAACCGATCGCCGCATACATCAACAATCCAATCAGATTGGCTCCGGTTAGCGTCCGCAAGCGAAATACCCGCAGCGGGATCAGTGGCGATCGCACATGTGCCTCAATCCAGACAAACAGAGCCAGCAGCACCAGAGCGATGCTAAATAGGATAAATGTCTGGGCACCCCAGCCCGTTTCATTCGCTTGCTGAAGTGCCAATACTAGCGTCATCAGTCCCGATGTCACCGTCACCGCACCCCACCAATCGATTTGTGGAGCCGATTGCACTCGACTCTCTTGCAGTAAGAACGGCGTGAGTACCAGTGTCAGCAATCCGAGCGGCACATTGATAAACATCACCGATCGCCAACCGAGGGTATCGGTGAGAATACCGCCCAGCAACACTCCTGCGGCGAAACCACTAGCAGCGACTGCCCCCCAAATGCTCAAGGCACGATTGCGTTCTCGTCCTTCGGCAAAGTTTGTCGTCAGGATCGATAGTGCCGCTGGCGAAAAGAGTGCCGCTCCTAAACCCTGCACGGCACGAGCGGCAATCAGCACCCATTCTGTCTGGGCAAAACTACCGCAGAGCGAACCCAATGTAAATAGTCCTAACCCTGCCATAAAGACGCGACGACGACCGAATAAATCTGCTGATTTGCCACCTAGTAATAAAAAGCCGCCACAAGTCAGCCCATAAGCAGTAACCAACCATTGCAGATTTTGCGGCAAGAAGCCCAAATCTTTTTGGATGGCGGACAGGGCGACATTGACGATCGAAAAGTCTAGCACCATCATGAACTGGGCGGCACACAGTAAAATTAGTGCCAACCATTGAGAGTTGGGTTTAGTTTGAGTCATGGTTTTTTACTTATTCCCTAACCTCTCAATCGAGAGACATCATGATTCACCATCCACCATCCACCATCCACCATTCACCATTCACCATTCACCCCCTACCCTAGATGTCTAATTTGACACAGGTTAGGGAGTAGCCATACATTCAGTGGCAATAGCGATCGAATAGTGCTTGGTAATTATCCTGATGTTTGGCATCTTTGAGCACAATCTCAATCCGCACAGTTTCCCAATCGGCAGCAGGCATATTCGCAATCTCATTTAATAGATCGCTTGCAGCTTTGAGCGAATCAAGTTCACCCGAAACTTTTGGTTCATGGCGATCGAGCCTAGTTGAGATCGGTTTTTTGTCATTGTCTGCCAATCTCAACCGATCGTCGATCGCTGAATCGATCGCCACGGAGTTCGATCGCCCTAGATCGATTTGAGCGAGTAGTTGATATTCGGGACTGACTTGTTCGACGATCAACTTTTCGCGCTGAACGGGCACTTCGACTTGTAAAATCTGCGTTTCGATTTCTTTGCGAATCACAATTTCACCGAGCTTGCGCCGACTTAGA
>JAJAZF010000169.1 GCA_026785875.1 Chamaesiphon sp.
CAATTCTGGACGAGCAGTAGGATTAGTTCCCACAGTATCGGCATTTGGACAGCCACAGCTTGCGATGTCGGCAACAGCTTGCCGTCCATAACGTACGGGAACAGCACTGGCGGCAACAGTTGGTTGTGCTGTTTCGGCTTGAGCTAGGGTTCCAGCAGCGCGACTGTAATTACTTTGAGCGGTACTAAGTCTCGATCCAAGAGTGCTAGCACGAGCGATAACTGCTGGACTAACGCCACCTGAACTACCGCCGCCAAGTGAGGACGAGCCACTAGGAGAAGTAGGGACGCTTGAACCAGTAGTATTACTGACATTTGTACCAGTAGTATTACTGACGTTTGTACCAGTAGTATTACTACTATTGGTTTGAGCGATGAGGACGGTACCTCGATCGGCTCGAACATTCGGACAGACGATTTGCTCGGCAGCGTGTGCAGACTGAGCGAATCCAGCCAATGAGGCTGTAGCAACTACGCTACAGCAGACGATCGCGCTGTGATATTTAGAGATATTTAGCATTGACTTCCAACCTTAGTTGATGATTAATTAGCGATAATTGAAACGATTGTAAACTATTAACATTTGCCATCGATCGACAAAGAGCGATCGACTTTAGAAGTTAAAAGCAACACTTGCGCCCAGGATGAATCTAGCTCCATCTCCAGCTCCAGTAATATCCCGAAAGGCAGGAGTGATCACTAGGGGGAAATTGTCAAACGGTGCGATCGAGATTCCTGCACCTAGATCTTGTCCCGTCCATTCGACGATCGCACTAACTGGTCTAGCCACCCGCACACCCACGGAACCGAACACATTTAGTCCGCCGCGATCGATGCTAGCATTGCGATCGAATGGTAAGAAAGCACCACCGCCAACGCCACCTGTGACCGCTACCCGACTGAACAATTCATTAATATCTTCACGAGTACGGAAGATTTTGGTACCGACAGCGTAGTAAGTATTATTAGGGTAGTCCGAAGCACCATTACCATTTCTACCACCACCAAATTGAATTTTGGCAAATTGGTTCCAACCGATCGCTACAGCCGTATCTTCGCCGATCCGTTTGTGAAGTTTGGCACTAAATCCACCACTACCAAATCCCGCGCTACTCCCAAAACTATTGATACTGTAAGATAGCTCCGCTCCAACTGAGTTGACTGCATCACCCAGTCCAATCCCAATCCCTGCTTCAGCATCTGAGGTGTTGCCAAATCTAGTCCGATTTTGATAGCTGAATGATGCGAATACCAGATTATTATCAGCCCCAAACCCAACTGGGTTAAAAATTGAAAAGCTAGGGGAGATTTTTGGACGGTAGGTATTAAATTTATCGCCGCCTGGGGTCTGGTTATTCTGGATATTATTTAGTTCGTTCTGGAGATCCCTGTTATCCGAATTCGCCGGAGTTGTCGCCGGAGTAGAACTAGGAGGATCGATTGGAGCTTGGGGTGGCGGTGGGGTTTGGGCTAAGATCTCCTTGGCAACCAGTGGTTTGGCTGAAAACACCGAATTCGGACTCGATAGTTTGCCCAAACTGGCAGCGTTACTGGTGACAGTCTTCGTAGTAGATTTGATTTCGGGGCTAGCGTAACTAGTTGATGCACTAAATAGTGCGATCGAACAGCAGCCAGTGTACCACATTAATAGTTTCATGGTTGAAATTTTCCGAGTAAAGGAACCGGGTCGTAAATTTTGTGTGTTCAACTTTGAGATTGTGATGGAGCTGCCAAAATATCGCTGAAGACTCCGAAGATCCTAAGTATTTGTCCCTGGCGAAGGCGACAGGCGACTTCAGCACTAATACTTATCATCCGTGCATTCAAAATTTTTCTGAACTAATCTTACTATCGATCGAAGGTCTATAGCTATCTCCCATTAGACCGATCGAATCGGTGGGAATATCTAGATTTGAGTAATATTTAGTAGCCAGCCATAGCTTACTGCAAGTTAGTTAAAAAGAGAACTATGCTAATTAAATTGTTCCCACTCAGCCACTAAAATTAACATCTATCTCCAAAAAATCTAGATAAAATCTAGATAAAAATCGTCAGTGACGCTCTTAGAGATCGGTCGTCAGGGGCTAATATGAGATAATTAGAGCAAAGAGCCGATTTTCATCGAGAAAGGCTACGCCACCGAAACATTTACTACATAATGCCCACAGAGATAGCGACCTCGAATATTAATGCCTTTCCACTCACTGCGGTGGTAGGACAAGAAGCAATTAAATTAGCACTACTACTCGCGGCTGTCGATCCAAACTTGGGGGGAGTAGCGATCGCAGGCGGGCGAGGTACTGCAAAATCCGTGATGGCGCGGGCGATTCACTCACTATTGCCACCGATCGAAATTACCATCGGTGGGGTGAGCAATTGCGATCCGAATACTCCAAGTGAGTGGGACGACAAGTTATTAGAGTTGCAAGGGTCAGATCCCAATTTAGAATTACAGACAAAGGTGATTGCGGCTCCATTTATCCAGATTCCCTTGGGCGTAACCGAAGATCGCCTGTTGGGTTCGGTCGATTTGGATAAATCAGTACAGCTAGGAGCCTCGGTATTTCAGCCAGGATTACTGGCTCAAGCTCATCGAGGGGTATTGTACATCGATGAAATCAATCTCCTCGACGACCAAATTTCCAATCTCCTCCTCGGCGTGCTCACCGATGGCCGAAATCAGATCGAACGGGAAGGGATTAGCTTTCAACATCCCTGTAAACCATTGCTGATTGCCACCTACAATCCCGATGAAGGTGCCTTGAGAGAACATTTACTCGATCGGATCGCGATCTCACTGTCGGCTGATGGAGTGATGGAAATCGACCAACGGGTGCAAGCAGTCGGACAAGCGATCTCGTACTCCCTATCGCCGCAAACTTTTCTTGAACAGTACGCCGAAGAAACTGACAACATCAAGACTCAAATCCTGCTCGCACGGGAATGGTTGAAAGATGTCCAGATCGCTCAAGAGCAAATTACTTATCTCGTCACAGAAGCTCTGCGTGGTGGTGTGATGGGACATCGCGCCGAATTATTTGCCGTGCGGGTAGCTAAAGCCGCCGCTGCACTGGAAGGACGCACCAATGTCAATGCTGACGATCTCCGCCGTGCGGTAGAACTAGTCATCGTCCCCCGCGCAACGGTAATTCAAACCCCGCCGGACGAAAATACACCCCCACCACCGCCACCACCACCTCAATCTCAAAACCAATCCGAGCAGGAGCAAGACGAACAGAACGAACAAGATCAAGAGGATCGGGAACCGGAGCAGGAGCAACCGGAAGAGAATGAAGATGATGATGCTGAAAATGAAGACCAATCCGAGGCACCACCGAATGTTCCTGAAGAATTTGTCTTTGATATCGAAGGCGTAATCCTCGACGATACTGTGTTATATTTTGCCCAAACCGCCCAACAGAAACAAGGCAAATCCGGCAGCCGCAGCATGGTATTTTCGGAAGATCGGGGCAGGTATGTCAAACCGATCCTCCCTAAGGGAAAAGTCCGCCGCGTGGCTGTAGATGCGACATTGAGAGCGGCAGCCCCCTACCAAAAATCGCGCCGATTACGCCAACCCGATCGATTAGTGATCGTCGAGCCAAGTGACATTCGCGGCAAAAAATTGGCACGTCGATCGGGTGCTTTGGTAATATTTGTAGTAGATGCTTCGGGTTCGATGGCTCTAAATCGGATGCAGTCGGCGAAGGGTGCAGTGATGCGACTCTTGACAGAAGCTTATCAAAATCGCGACCAAGTGGCGTTAATTCCCTTCAGGGGCGAACAAGCTGAAGTATTACTACCACCGACTCGATCGATCGCGATGGCAAAACGCCGACTCGAACGCCTCGCTTGTGGTGGTGGTTCGCCGCTGGCACATGGCTTGACTCAAGCCGTGCGGGTAGGTGTCAACGCTCAAAGTTCGGGAGATGTCGGACAAGTAGTCATCGTGGCGATTACCGATGGACGTGGAAATGTACCCCTAGCACGCTCCTTGGGCGATACAATCGATCCTGAAGACAAGCCAGACATCAAGAAAGAGTTACTAGATATTGCCTCGCGGATTCGATCGATCGGGATTAAATTACTAGTAATCGATACCGAGAATAAATTTATCTCGACGGGATTTGCCAAAGAATTAGCCAAACAAGCTAATGGTAAATATCATCATCTACCAAAAGCGACCGAACAAGCGATCGCCGCTACAGCCATGAGTGCGATCGGTGATATGCGCTAAACAGTTGATAGTTGATAGTTGATAGTTGATAGTTGATAGTTGATAGTTGATAGTTGATAGTTGACAGTTGACAGCGAAGTTTTGAGCTGTGTAGCTGTGTAGCTGTGTAGTGGCGCGTCCACCTTAAAATTGTGGGCATTCCAAACGTCAGATAAATTATCTACAGATGATTTTAGCGTTGGCGCAGCCTCTGGAGAAAGAGAATCTCTTTACCCACATTTTTAAGGTGGACGTGCTAGTAGGATGGGCAGTGGCAAGGTTTTGGGAGGAAGCTCCCGTATTTGGGCCGATCGTGTCGCTGTCAACTGTCAACTGTCAACTGAATGAACTAGCTTCAATATTACACTTTAACTTATGCCTTCATCCTCCACTGTCACCTCACCCAAGCCTCTACTAAAATGGGCTGGCGGCAAAAGATGGCTGTTACCTAGATTGTCCAAGCTATGGCAACCAAATCGCGATCGTCGCCTAGTAGAGCCTTTTATGGGCAGCTTATCTGTAGCCTTGGGTTTAAGACCAAATCGCGCACTACTTAATGATGTTAATCTCCATTTAGCTAATCTCTATCATCACTTACAACAGGGATTAATAGTAGAGATCGAGATGAAAAATGATGGAGACTTTTACTATGCGATGCGATCGCGGTTTAATCAACTGACTCAGATTGGGAAATCTCACACTAGTGAAGCTGCCCAAATTTTCTACTACCTGAATCGTACGGGATTTAACGGGCTATGTCGATTTAATAATAGTGGAGAATTTAATGTCCCATTTGGACGATATAAAACGATTAATTATGCAACTGATTTTAGTGAGTATCAAGCCATATTACTAGCATGGGAAATTACTATTGGTGATTTTGAAGGCTTAAAATTGGAACCAGATGATTTTATCTACGCCGATCCACCCTATGATGTGCAATTCACTAAATATAGTCAGAGTGACTTTACATGGGACGATCAAGTGCGCCTGACTCAATGGCTAGCAAAACACCCTGGTAAAGTTGTCTTATCCAATCAAGCAACCGATCGCATTGTCGATCTCTACCAAGATTATGGGTTTACTATGGATATAGTAGATGCACCCAGACGCATCTCTTGTAATGGCGATCGTCGCCCAGCAAAAGAAGTTATTGCGTGTAAGGGTTTTTAAATCAATGTCTAAAATTGGTGTTAATACAGGAAAAATATTCGAGCAGCTTTTTGATACAGTACTACCAGTACAAGGTTATCGAATCTTGACTAAAGATGAATATTCACCATTTCTAGTTCCAACTATTAGTGGTGGAAAGCATCTTCCAGATCGCGTAATAGAAACCCCCGATCTACGTTGGTTGATTTTATCTAAGAAATGGCAGGAGACATCAGGAACAGCCGAACAGAAAGTTCCTTTTGAAATAATTAAGTTAATTGATGCAATCAGAAACAGCAATGGCAAATTTCCTTATGCTTACTTGATTATCGGAGGAGAAGGTTGGACTCCCAAGTTAAAAGAAGCTTATCTAAATGGAGATCTTAATCAATACATAAATGGGACTGAATTAGTAAAAATCATCAATCCAGAACGTTTTCTTACTTTGATTAATCGTAAAATTTTATAGTAGTATAGACGTAGGGTGGGCATTGCCCACCATCTATTTTTTACGCTAAAATCAAGCTTCCGATCGCTGTGAAAATAGCCCTAAAAGTGGGCCGAGAATTGCACCAAATACAAATCCGCCTGCATGTGCCCAGTAAGCAACACCACCATTTTCCATCCCGACATTGGTACGCGGTGCGAGCGTAGCAAAACTATATAAAGCTTGTTGAAAAAACCAAATTCCCAGATAAAAATAAGCAGGGATATTGAAGATCAATGGGAAGAGGCCTAATGGAATAACAGTTCTCACACTAACCTTGGGAAAGCGAATAATATAAGCTCCCATCACACCTGCGATCGCACCACTAGCACCCAGCGATGGCAACTGTGAACCTTGACTAAAATACCACTGCGCCAAACTAGCCAGTACTCCACAAGCTAGATAAAAAAATAGAAATTTAAAATGTCCTAATTGGTCTTCAACATTATTGCCAAATATCCATAGAAACAACATATTTCCAGCAATGTGTGCAAACCCACCGTGGAGAAATTGGGATGTAATTAAAGTCAAGAGTTCTGGTGGTTCTACAGTTAAAATAGGTGTAGGATTTCCAGTAAATGTACCTGTAAGTTGCACTGGTACTATCGCCCATTGATAGAAAAATTTGGTCAATCCTTGTTCGGAAAAGCTTAATTCGTAAATAAATATCAGGACATTGATTGCGATTAACCCATAGGTGACATATGGTGTAACTCGCGTGGGATTATCATCATTAATTGGAAACATAAGTAAGTTAGTTGACAGTTAAGTTTTTATGAGCAGATGTAGGGGCAATGTCTTGACTAAATCTCAGCGTTTTAGTCTCTGCCCATTATCTAGATGCCTAATGATTAATTAAGACATAAACCGCACCGACGACTACTGCGCCGCCACCAAGACGAAATAACTGTTCTTGAAGTTTAGGTTGATAACGAGCGGTTGCCAATCCCATCCCAATTCCAGCTAGATGCAACATGGCAGTTGAAACGATAAATCCAAACCCATAAACCAATCCTGAAGCTGTCGAAGGCATTTCGGCTCCGTGAGCGTAACCATGAAAAATCGCCAGGATCGCGACAATCCCAGTGCTGACAGCTAATGGTAAACGAGCGGCAAATAATAGTAGCAAACCGAGCACAAAATCGGAAGCTAAAATCCCCTGTTCGACACCTGGCAAAGGTAGCCCCAAATTCCCGACGACACTACTACCAGCCATTGCCAACACAAAAGCACCAGGCACCATCCACAGAGCCTTACCGCCGATCTGAGCTGCCCATAATCCGACAGCTACCATTGCCAGAATGTGGTCTAAACCACCGATCGGGTGCGCTAGTCCGTGCCAGAATCCAGTAGTGTCCCCAACCCCCGTATGGGCACTAGCCATGCTGGGAATCAACAGTGTCATGACGATCGCGCCGACTAAATACTGCCAAAATTGATTTTTTTTCATTCTAAATAAACCTGAATTATTAATAATTTAGCATCAACATCGCCCAGTGACGATCGATTGGCAACTGTCAACTGATTTAATCTTCCCCATCGAGATCTTCTGATTCACTCTCGGCTGGAAGTGCCGCAACGATCGCGTCAATCACGCGCCCCACTGGAATAATTTCCATCCCCAAATCGGGAAAAGTCTGATGTCCTTTAGGCACAATCGCCCGTTTAAAGCCTAACTTAGCGGCTTCTTTGAGGCGGAGTTCTAGTTGAGATACCTGGCGAACTTGTCCGCCCAAACCGATTTCGCCGATTAATATGGTGAATGGAGCCACCACTCGATCGCGAAAACTAGCGACGATCGCGATCGCCATCCCCAGATCCACGGCTGGTTCCTCGACGCTCAAGCCCCCCGCAGAGGCTACATAAGCATCCAACTTAGAAAGTGGAATCCCGACGCGCTTTTCTAATACTGCCAGAATTTGCGTTAAGCGGTTGTAATCAATCCCCGTCCCCGCGCGTCTGGGCGATGGATAGCTCGTTGGACTCACCAATGCTTGTAACTCCACCACGATCGGTCGAGTTCCCTCACAGGCGACGACAATCGAGGTACCTGGAGCCATCCCCTGTCGATCGCCCAGGAACAGCTCAGAAGGGTTGTCAACCTCTCTTAATCCCCGATCGACCATCTCGAACACTCCCACCTCATGCGTGGCTCCAAAGCGATTCTTGGTCGATCTCAGCAGCCGATGGGATGCAAACCGATCGCCTTCAAAATACAGGACGGTATCGACCAAATGTTCTAAAACTTTCGGCCCCGCGATCGCCCCCTCTTTGGTCACATGACCGACGATCAGCAGGGTAATGTCCTCGCGCTTGGCAACCTTCATTAGAGCCGCCGTACACTCCCGTACCTGCGCCACCGAACC
>JAJAZF010000170.1 GCA_026785875.1 Chamaesiphon sp.
ACGGGATTCGATCGCTGGAAGCGGATTTATGGCGACGGTGAAGTAAATAAGATCCAGCTTGATGTCCGAATTGGGCATCAACAGACCGTAGACACTCTGTTAGAGTGGTTTGCAGCAGATGATAACCTAGAGGGATTATCCATCTGTGACGCAGGCTGTGGGGTGGGGAGTTTGAGCATTCCCCTAGCAACTGCTAAAGCGATCGTCAGTGCGAGTGATATTTCTGAGAAAATGGTGGGAGAAGCTCAGGAACGTGCTGCTGAGGTATTTGGCAACAATGATAATCCCAGCTTTAGCGTTCAAGATCTCGAAAGTCTCAGCGGTAGTTACCATACAGTTGTCTGTCTGGATGTATTGATTCACTATCCCCAAGCCAAAGCCGCCGAAATGATTTCTCACCTCGCATCGACAGCACAATCGCGGTTGATTCTCAGTTTTGCCCCCAAAACCCCCTGGCTATCGGTACTCAAAAAGATCGGTAGTTTCTTTCCTGGTGCCAGCAAAGCTACCCGCTCTTATCTCCACCGCGAGCAAGATGTCGTGCAAATTTTGGAAGCAGAAGGCTTTACGATCGAGCGTACAGCCATAACTAAAAGAAGTGTCTATTTCTCACAGATGTTAGAAGCAGTCAGATCGATCGAGGTGGAGTAGATTTTAAAAACTATATTTAACTAAATTATATGTCTAAAATATTAGCTGATTACTTTAAATCTGTGTGGCGATCGATTGTCGCTGCGGTCTTGATTTTTGCTTGTTCGTGCTTACTCACTTATCCAGCTTTAGCCGGAATTGAAGACGATCGATATGATGGCAATGTTTTTGTTCTATACGCAGGTAACGGATCTCTAGTGCCCGCCAAAATTTCGCTAGCAGACTCTCTAAAGGCTAATAAACCAGCCTTAATAGTTTTCTATGTGGATGATAGTAGTGACTGCAAAAAATATTCGACTGTCGTATCACAACTGCAAGGCTATTATGGTAAAGCAGCCAGCTTTATTCCAGTAACTCCTGATAGTCTTGCGCTCGATAAAAAGTATCCAGCTACGGAAGCCGGATACTATTATGGCGGCACAGTTCCCCAAACTGTAGTCATCGATAAAGAAGGCAAAGTTCGGCTCAATCAAGCAGGTCAACTTTCCTTTGAAAAAATGGATGATGCTCTGCGTGAAGTCTTCGATCTTCTGCCACGGAAAGATTCAGTCGAACTCAAAAGACGTAGCTTTAATGAATTTAATAGTGAATTAACTAAATAAATCTCTAATTCGATCGAGATGACTTTTAGTTTGATATTTAGTTGGTTAATTCTGATTATATGTTACTGACGAGTTTGATTCGATTTCTCAGCCATTAGTCTAAATCTTTGTAAATTTTAGGACTTTGTATTGTAAGATACACTATGGATGAGATATTAGCATTAGTATCTCATCCAGCAAATCCTGTGTGAAGAGTAGAGTTAAGTATTCATGGCAAATCAATTTGGGCGACGGAGATTCATTATTTTAGGTGGTGCTGGGATAGCAGGTACGATGCTACTCAAAGCTTGTACAAATCCAGCAAGTAGTCCTACAGCTAGTCCAAGTACGAGTCCCGATGCGGCTACAAGTCCGACGGCACCTGTAGCCGCAAATGGCAACACGATCAAAGTGGGGATTTTGCACTCCCTCAGTGGTACGATGGCGATCAGTGAGAAAAGCGTTGTTGATGCCGAACAACTAGCAATTGCCGAAATTAATGCTAAGGGCGGCGTATTGGGTAAGCAAATCGAAGCGATTGTCGAAGACGGTGGTTCCAACTGGGATAGATTTGCTGAGAAAGCCAAGAAATTGATCGACCAAGATAAGGTGGAAACAGTCTTTGGTTGCTGGACATCTGCAAGTAGGAAAGCTGTCTTACCTGTATTTGAAGGGAAAAAACATATGTTATGGTATCCCGTCCAATACGAAGGACAAGAATGTTCGCAAAACATCTTCTACACTGGTGCTGCACCAAACCAACAAATCGAACCTGCTGTTGACTGGTTGCTGGCAAATAAAGGTAAAGAATTCTTCTTAGTCGGTTCTGACTATGTGTTCCCACGTACTGCGAATACTATTATCAAAGCTCAATTAAAAGCTAAAGGTGGGAAAACAGTTGGAGAAGATTATTTACCTTTAGGTAATAATGAAGTTACACCAATTATCGCCAAAATCAAACAGGCTTTACCCCGGGGTGGAGTCATTTTTAATACGCTCAATGGGGATAGTAATGTTGCTTTCTTTAAGCAGATGCAAAGTGCTGGCTTAAACGCTGATAAATATCCCGTCATGTCGGTGAGTGTTGCCGAAGAAGAAGTCAAAGCGATCGGTGTAGAATACCTCAAGGGTCACTATGCGTCTTGGAACTATTTCCAAACTGTCGATACGCCAGCAAATAAGACCTTCGTCGAAAACTTCAAGAAAAAATATGGTGCTGAACGGGTAGTCAACGATCCGATGGAAGCTGCATATATCATGGTGTATATGTGGAAAATGGCAGTTGAAAAAGCTAAAACAACCGAACTCGAAGCCGTTCGTAAAGCAGCTAATGGCTTGACCTTTGATGCACCAGAAGGTAAAGTTACGCTCGAAAGTAACCATCACCTCTCCAAATTCGTCCGCATCGGCGAAATCGGCGCAGACGGAATGTTTAAGATCGTTTCTGAATCCAAAGCAGCAGTTAAACCTATCCCTTGGAATCAATATGTAGCTGAAACTAAAGGCTATGCTTGCGATTGGTCAGATCCTGCTAAAGGTGGCAAGTATAAAGCTTGAATAGTTGACAGGTGACACTATCCTACAGTAGTATAACGCCAACGACTTCGCTCAGAGGGTGTCTGATAAGTACGATCGACAACTCGAACGCCCCGTGTCTTGTTGCGCTTTTTAGCGGAGGAAACCTCGTGTTATCAGGACTATTAGAAGCCATTTTCAATGGAATGAGCATTGGATCTGTACTGCTCATTTCGGCATTGGGACTTGCCATTGTCTTCGGCTTGATGGGTGTAATCAATCTCGCGCATGGAGAGCTGATGATGTTGGG
>JAJAZF010000171.1 GCA_026785875.1 Chamaesiphon sp.
GTAAATGGGATGGGGATAGTACTAGTCATAGACAAACCTCTGTGATGATGAGTTGTACTCGGCGTTGCTGAATCGGGGTATGATTTCTCTGTAGGGGTGCCCCTGTCTTGAAAAGGTGCTTCACTTGGGGAAACCCCAAGAACGCACTTTTCGCTGTCTTGTCGTTTTTTTATGCGGGGGTTCCCCCCGCATAAAAACGCCGCTTGTGGGTACCCTTAATCGATGCAGGGTAAGCACAAGGCATTACCCCTACAAAAATTATTTGTGCGTTTCATACCTGAATTCAGCAACGCCCAAATTAGGTTAGGATCGATGTGTATCATCATCGCCGCTACATGATTCAACCACCCACAGCCCCAGAATTATTTGCTCCCAACATTACCCCATTCAAAACTAAACTCAATTCCCTTACCAAAAAACCGATAACGATCCTACAAGTAAATCTAGGTAAACGTTGCAACCTCGCTTGTACTCATTGCCATGTCGATGCGAGTCCCCACCGCACCGAGGAAATGTCCGATGATATTGCCAGTCGAGTTATCGAACTCATCCACACATTTCCCCAGCTCAAAACGATCGATCTCACAGGCGGCGCACCAGAATTGCTCAATGGTTTCAAACCTATTCTAGCAGCAGCCGTCGCCCGTGGCAAAAAAGTCATTGTCCGATCCAATCTCACCATTTATTTTGTCCCTGGTTATGAGGACATCCCTGAATATTGCGCCCAAAATCAAGTCCGAATTGTGGCTTCTTTACCCTGTTATCTAGCAGATAATGTCGATAAAATGCGCGGCGAAGGAGTATTTGATGCTTCGATTCGCGCCCTCCAATGGTTAAATCGGTTGGGCTATGGTCGCGATCCTAATTTACAGCTAGATCTAGTATACAACCCACCAATTCCGACATCGATAGATTTTCGATTGACTCCCGATCAAGTGGTTCTCGAACGAGATTATAAAATGTTCTTCAAAGAGCATTTTGATGTATATTTTAATAGTCTCTTTACCATTACAAATTTGCCGATCGGTAGAACTAAGTTTCAACTAGAACATCACCAGCTAACGCAACCTTATTTACAGTTCTTAGAGTCTCATCACAATCCCAGTACGGTAACAGGATTGATGTGTCGCGACCAACTATCGATCGATTATCTCGGTAATGTTTATGACTGTGATTTCAATCAGATGGCAAATCTCCCTGCTGTAACTAGTGAGGGTGAGGCATTGAATATCGATCGACTATTAGCCGCAGGTACTCTAGATCTAGTTAGCGAAATTCAGACCGAAACTTACTGCTATGGCTGTACGGCTGGGTGCGGTTCTAGTTGTGGCGGAGCCTTAGTATGACTTGCTAGTCTCTCCTAATAGATCTTTTAGCTTTTCATTGAAGACGATGATGGGGATGTTCGCTAGACTGTTTGTAGTGTTTTAGGCTGAGGTAAAGACCACCCTTGGGCTAAATAAGATGCAACGAGCGACTCTAAAGCGTCGCCACCATTTTGGGCAGCTTCCATATAAGTTTTACCATCAGAAACAGGTTGCATTGCTTTGGTAAATTCTGGCAGAAATACCACATAACAATTATCTTCTTCAGACCATTCAATCTTCATACTATACTTCATCAGATTCATCCTCGATTGACTCCAATTGCGTTAGTGCTTCTTCAACCAATTTTTCTAAATAGAGAGGTGCATCATCGCCATCACGTCTGGCGATGGTAACAATCATTTCTAATTGTGGATGTTTCCAGTTGCTATGACTACCTTTGCCCTCACGCATCAAAAATCCAGAGTCCTTGAGGATTTTCTTAATTTCGCGAATTTTTTTAGGCATGGTAAAAATATCATCACAGTTCCATTTTATCCAAAAAAGGGCATTACATCACACTCGATCGATCGTCTCGATTGCTGATGTTACATTCTGCGCTCGATTGTAACAATTCTACTACTCTGGTTGGCGATCTTTGACGATTCAATCGTTCGCATAGCGTCGGCTTTGCCGAATCGCGATGATTTTAGATTGAGTTAAAATGATGATGCTGGGATCATTCGACATCGGCTCAGACGATCCTGGGGAGAATCGAGTCGTGCTAGATCCAGCGATAAGATAGATAAGACCGTCACCGATTAAATCATGCTCGTCCGAACACCCATTGTTGTTGTCCTCAATCAAGTTAGCGTACCCACCGCTCGTCAATTGATGACAGCACTACCAGGAGCGCAATTATATGGGTTAGCAAGTCGGACGACAGATGTGGATGTGAGTTTTGCGAACTTTGGCGATACGGTGCGGCAATTATATCGTGAGGGTGTGCCGATGATCGGGCTGTGTGCGGCGGGAATTTTGATTCGGACGCTTGCACCAGTGCTGACAGATACAAAGACAGAACCGCCTGTTGTCGCTGTAGCTGCGGATGGGAGTGCTGTGGTACCGCTATTGGGTGGGATGACGGGGGTAAACGCTCTTGCCGAAAAAATTGCCACAGTGTTGAATGTTCGTCCAGCAATTACCACCACAGGTAAGCTCCAGTTTAATATCGTGCTTCCCGATCCCCCTATGGGTTATCGACTTGCCAACCCCGAACATGTCAAAGCTTTTATCGCCGATCTGATTGCTGGCGTTAGTGTCAGTTTAGATGGTGATGCACCGTGGTTGACTGCCAGCGATATCCCCTTTGCTGTTACTGGAAAACGCACGATCTCCGTCACCACACAGGCAATTCCTGGCAGTCTGGAGCGATTAGTCTATCATCCTACCAGTCTAGTCTTAGCGATTACCCAACCCTCGCAATTTACGATAACTGAGTGGATCGATGTAATTAGCGATCGACTCACCACAGCCAATCTCGCCCTAGCTGCGGTAGCTTGCATCGCGATTCCAAAGACAACGGTAGGAGCTGCAATTGCTGGAGTTGGCAAGATTTGCAATCTCCCGATTCGGTTTGTTGAGTCCGCACAATTGCCGCCCGATTTGACAGTAATTAGTCACGATCCAAATTTAACGATCTTTAGTGCCAAGCAGCCGATCGATCCTCACCAGATCGGTCAGGCTCAGGGTAAACTAACTGTAGTGGGAACTGGGCCAGGATCGCCACAGTGGATGTCGCCACAAGTGCGGGAGACGATTCGCGCCGCAACTGATTTAGTTGGCTATCACACTTATCTGGATTTAGTTAAAGATCTAAGCGTGGGGAAAGAGTGCCACGGATCGGATAATCGGGTAGAACTCGATCGATCGAGGTTGGCATTAGATCTCGCTGCTAGTGGCAAAAATGTCGTCGTCGTCTCCTCTGGCGATCCTGGCATCTTTGCGATGGCATCGGCTGTATTAGAAGTACTCGATCGGGAAGCGAAACCAGAATGGCAAACGATCGATCTCCAAATTAACCCAGGCATCTCCGCCATGCAAGCCGCCGCCGCTGCGATTGGTGCCCCGCTGGGACATGATTTCTGCGCGATTTCCCTTTCGGATCTCCTTAAACCTTGGGAAGTTGTCGCGGCTAGGATTGCGGCGGCGGCTGAAGCTGACTTCGCGATCGCATTCTACAACCCCATTTCTAGCCAACGGAGCTGGCAATTAGCCGCTGCTAAGGAAATCCTCCTAAAATCTCGATCGACCACCACACCAGTCATCCTTGCCCGCAATCTCGGTAGAACTGGACAGGAAGTGAAGGTAATTACTTTAGGCGAACTAGCACCAGCATCGGCAGATATGCGGACGGTAATTTTAATCGGTTCGAGTCAAACTAAACTAATTCCCCGCGCGGATGGCAGTAATTGGGTATATACGCCTCGATCGTACTAAGGGGATAGATTTTGATTTTTGCTCAATTAGATTAATAAACATGCCAATCTAGGCAGAGTTATTCGCAGAAGATTAAAATAATAAATATTTGAATCTATCGATCTGCTGAACCA
>JAJAZF010000172.1 GCA_026785875.1 Chamaesiphon sp.
CGACTTGCTCCCAATATGCGATCGATGCGATCGACAGGTTTGGTACAATTCGGGGTAGTTATCTAGCAACTATGCGGATTTGTCGCTGTCATCCCTTCCATCCTGGCGGCTACGATCCCGTTCCCGACGTGGATTAGCTATGGATGCCCACTATTGACTATTAACAAATATCAGGGGTTTAAATCCCCGTCTTGAGGCAGATTGTGGCGATTCACCACGCTGTCAACTGTCAACTGTCAACTGTTTAACTGTTCCCAAGTGCTGAAACCTTATCGCCAAGTACCCATCCAAGAATGTGGTGAGCCACTAGTGGCAATTCCAGTAGAGTTATTTGCGATCGAGACTCCCCATTCATATATTAAGTGTGGAGCAGATTATGGTGGGATGTCACCATATTATCTCCGTCAGGGGGTACTCGATCGGCTAATTCAAGCCCAAACGGGACTGCAAAAACTATATCCTAGTTGGCAGATCCAAATTTTTGATGCTTATCGTCCAGTGGAGGTGCAACAGTATATGGTGGATTATACTTTTCGGCAGACTTGCGATCGCCGGAAATTGGATCTAGCGAAACTCTCAGATTTAGAGAGCGAGCAAATCTGGAAAGATGTATATCAGATTTGGGCGATGCCTAGTTTCGATCTGAAGACACCACCACCACATAGTACGGGAGCGGCGATCGATATTACACTAGTAGATGGAGATGGTATCCCGATCGATATGGGTTCGCCCATCGATGAAATGTCAGATCGATCGACACCTGGATATTTTGATAAGTCTAACGATCCATTAGAGCAACAATATCAACAGCATCGGCAACTCCTAGCGCGAATCATGACAGATGTTGGATTCTTGCGTCATCCAGATGAATGGTGGCATTTTTCGATCGGCGATCAGCTTTGGGCATGGTTAAATCATCAAGCCGATCTCCAGCATCCCATTCCAGCTTATTATGGAAGAGTAATCTAATGACTAGTTGCGATCGATCGATCGCTAGTCTTAGACTAAATAACAAATAACAAACAACAAATTCCATGAGTGTCTTTGTCTTACTTTTTAATGCGCGAACTGATAATGAGGGGATTTATTCAACTCAGGTTGGCGATCGAAATGTGATTCTGATGTTTGAACAAGAGGATGATGCAGTGCGTTATGCCGATCAATTGGAGGCTGAAGATTTTCCCAAGCCGACGGTAGAAGGTATCGATCCTGAAGAGATTGAAGAATTTTGTCAGGATTCTGACTATGATTTTATCCTAGTGAATTCTGAAATGCTCGTCACGCCGCCTTCCCAGAATTTAGAACAAACAGATTGGCAACCAGACGGGCACAAGCAAGCCCCACCTGAGGATGAGGATGGTATCGATCTCGAAGCAATGCGTAAACGCCTAGAACGCCTGTTGTGAATGTCAGAGGTTAAGGTGGAGTAGATTAGCTAAAAAATTATTACTACTATGCTCCTGACTATTTCTACCACTCACCAACCTGCGACAGATCTGGGTTATTTACTATTCAAACACCCCGATAAGTGTCAGGCGTTCGATCTTTCCTTTGGTACCGCCCAAGTTTTTTATCCCGAAGCTAGCGACACTAGATGTACGGTGGCTCTAGTGTTGGATATTAATCCAGTAGATTTAGCTAGGGGCAAGGCTGGATCAAACAGACAGACACTAGCAGCATACGTCAGCGATCGACCCTATGCCGCATCATCTTTCCTCAGTGTTGCCATTTCCCAAGTTTTTCGGACGGCAATGACTGGTAGGTGCGAACATCGGCAAGATCTAGCAGATACGCCGATTCCCCTCATTGCCAAGATTCCAGTTTTACCCAGTCGGGGGCGAGAAGGCTTTCTACGGGGCTTGTTTGAACCGTTAGGTTATCAGGTTGATGTGTGTCGTTTAGCACTCGATGAGCAGTTTCCTGATTGGGGGAATAGCTCTTATTTTGATGTTGAGCTAACTCATACGATTAAGCTGTGCGACTTGCTCAGTCATCTTCATGTGATGATTCCAGTCTTGGATGACGATAAACACTACTACGTCAATGAAGACGAGATCCAAAAGTTACTACGTCATGGTGAAGGCTGGCTGGCAACTCATCCACTCAAAGCGGAAATCACCAGCCGCTATCTCAAACGTCAACGAGGTTTGACTCGCGACGCTTTGGCACAGATTGCGGGGGAAGAAGTAGTAGCCCAAATACCACAAGAAACTCCAGAAGAGATAATCGAAAAGCCGATTAGTCTCAATCAGCAGCGGATGGAAACCGTCATCGCGGCATTGAAAACAAGCGGTGCTCAAAAGATTGTCGATTTGGGTTGTGGTGAAGGGAAATTGCTAAAACTGTTGCTCAAAGAGCCGACTTTTTCAGAAATATTGGGGATGGATGTCACTTATCGCTCTCTAGAATCTGCCCAAGAGCGAGTACTCGATCGATTACCGACTCATCAACAAGGGCGGTTAAAATTAATTCAAGGATCTTTGACTTATCGTGATGCGAGAATTGCTGGCTATGATGCAGCGACAGTAATTGAAGTAATCGAACACATGGATCTAAATCGATTGAGAGCTTTTGAGCGAGTACTGTTTGAATTTGCCCAGCCTAAACTCGCGATCGTCACTACTCCAAATATCGAATACAATGTTAAATTCGAGCAGCTCCCCGCAGGTAAATTACGCCATCCCGATCATCGGTTTGAATGGACGAGATCGGAGTTTCAAAATTGGGCACGGGAGATTTGTAGCAATTATAAGTATGGTGTAGAATTTGGCTCGATCGGCGAAATCGATCCCAAAGTTGGTTCGCCAACACAGATGGCAATATTTACACTGAAAATGGAATAATCTGCTGGAGAGATTCCCATTAGTTAAACTAGTATACTCTTAATCTTGATTATGAACGTTTACCTGCTTCCTCAGAGGCTTTCATCCATATCGCCATGATTCGACTTATGCTACGTAGACTTGCTTAATTATTTTATACTCTCTGTATGTTCAAACATCCTCTTAGAAGATAATCTTGGCTCTGTAATTCTCATTTAGAAACAACCTAACAGCCTCCAAACAAATAACATTATGGTATCTACTCCTTCGAGATCGACTCAAAAAGCCTGGGCTAAAGCCATTGGTAAACCTGCCGAAGAATTTGACCTAACATCGTTATCGATTCAAACTGGGGCTATTCCCACTGGGTTGCTTGGCACACTGTATCGAAATGGCCCAGGCAGGCTAGAACGTGGGGGTAAAAAGGTGGGACATTGGTTTGATGGTGACGGTGCAGTCTTAGCCGTACATTTTCGAGCGACAGGGGCGAGTGCAGTTTATCGCTATGTTCAAACGACTGGATATCTCACCGAAGCAGCGCAAGATCGGTTTCTCTATGCCAATTATGGGATGGCAGATCCGCAGGGAGTCTGGAATTTTTGGTGGAGAGTTTTAACAAAGCAAGATAGTCTCAAAAATACGGCAAATACTTCAGTTCTAGCATTACCCGATCGATTATTAGCACTGTGGGAAGGCGGACAACCTCATGCTTTACATTTAGAAACTCTCAAAACAATAGGTATAGAAACTTTGGGAGTTTTACAGCCAACTCAACCATATTCCGCTCACCCAATTCGCGATCCGCTGACTGGAGAAATTTATAGTATTGGTGTCGATAGTCAAGCTAATTTACATCTGTACAAAAGCGATCGCACTGGTCAAATCAAAAAACAAGCTGTCATCAAGTTAGATGGCTTGCCATTCATTCATAGTTTTGCTTTAGCAGGTCGATATCTAATCTTTTTTCTGCCGCCGCTAGCGATGAATAAACTGGCAGTTTTATTCGGCATTAAAAGCTATTCTCATTCTCTAGAATGGCAAGCAGGTGAAGGTACAAAAATTTTAGTAGTTGACAGAGAAACTTTTGAGATCGTCAGTCGGGGCGAGACCGATCCTTGGTTTCAGTGGCATTTTGGCAATGCTTGTGTGGAAGCAGATGGATTAGTCCGGCTAGATCTGGTGAGATTTACAGATTTCGATCGAACTAATGAATACTTACGAGAAGTTGCTACAGGAGTAACTCATACAGTCGCGAATGGCAATCTGTGGGAAGTTCGACTCGATCCAAAAACTGCAAAGATTATTTCGATGCAGACAGTAATCGATCGCAGTTGTGAATTTCCCATAGTTGCACCAGAATCGATCGGCCAACCTTGGCGCTACACTTATTTAGCACTAGAACGCAAATCTGTTGTAGATGGTAGCGAATTTTTTGGTGCGATTGGTTGTTTTGATTATCAAACAGGAACTTTAATCGAAGCCGATCTGGGGGAAAATATGTATACGGTCGAACCGTTATACGTTCCCGATGCTTTAAATCCCGAGCGAGGTTGGATTGTGACGATAGTTTTTGATGGCAATTTGGAACGCAGTGAGGTGTGGATTTTTGATGCCGATCGACTCAATGATGGTCCAGTTTGTCGATTAGCTTTACCAACGGTTATTCCCTTCAGTTATCACGGTACCTGGCACTGCTCGGTTAAGAAGTAATGAATTGAAAGCCTTGCGAGCAGAAGGGTTCGAGCATCGAGACAGGTTGAGCCAGATCTGACCTTGCCGAACGAATTTAAGGACTAACGGCACGACACACTGCTTGTATCCAGTGCTATCGCTGGCCGGATCGATGCGCCACAGGTAATAATACAGAGGTAGAGCGATCGGAATTTATTACTCGGCTTTCATCAATTAATTGCCGTTGTCGAGCGATTTTTATCCAGCATAACAAGTCTTGGGAGCTTTTCTAACTGTTATTTATTTATACTTTCCAAATATCCTCTAAGGTGATTATAATTTAGGAGGTATCGTGAATTATGATAAGAAAAGTAGAAGTTGTTCCACCCGATCGAAATTGGTACAACTTATTCCAGGATGAATCACAACAATTATCAGCAGCATTGGGAGATAACTCGATCGCGATTCATCATATTGGCAGTACATCTATCGATACGATCTATGCCAAACCAATTATTGATATGTTAGCTGAAGTAAAAGATATCGAAAAAGTCGATCCTCTCAATGCCGCGATCGAAGCATTAGGATATGTTTCAATGGGTGAGTTGGGAATTACAGGTCGCCGTTTTTTCGGAAAGATCATCACGTTGGAATTAGAACCCACCATCTTCATGTATTTGAGGTTGGTTCGCCTCAGATCGATCGTCATCTAGCATTTCGTGACTATATGAGATGTCATGTCGAAGCTGCACAGATTTACAGCGAACTCAAGCAGAAACTCGCACAGCAATATCCAATTGATATCGAAAACTACATGGATGGAAAAGCTGAATTTATTAAAGAGACAGATAAAAAAGCAGCAGAGTGGCGAAGAGCGAGATCACTAAGGTAGTCGCTGTCACTCATCGCACCTGGAACATTATCGATCGATGGATGGTCTGATTAGACAAGATCGACTAGCCATCTACCAATCCTAAATCCACACCCTAGAGTAGAATTAAACCGATGAAAACATCCCTCAAAATTTGGAGCTGGGCAGTCTTAGGTGCCGTTTTGACATCAGGTAGTGCTGGGGCACAATATGGCCCGCCTACGCCCCAGACAAGCGTGCCATCGGGTGGAACTCAGTCTCGCTTCATGTGTGAATCGATGGATAACCAGTCTACTGTTACTTATCATCCAGTAGATCGACCTGGAGATAAATATGCTTGGGCAGTTCCGAGCACGATGGGCAGCAATTGGAATGCTGGTAGACGCTGTACTGAAATCGCGCGCAGACTGGAGGAATACCGTCGCGATGGACTCAAGGAACTCCGTACCGACGTGAGAAATCAATACAATACTGTCTGTGTCACTACCGAAAAAAATAGTGAGTGTCGGATTGTCTTTACGGTACCACAAGGACAAGATGCGATCGCGACTAGAGATTCAGTCTTCCGCAATCTCAGCATGGCAGATAGTGGGCAAAGAACTACTGGTGTGAATACTTTTGCTGATGGGGGGAATAGTGGCTTGGGCGATATGTTCGGTAATATCCTGCCGGGACTCAGTAATGGGCGCAATACGCCTAATCCAACTGCGCTGCAAAATAAGGATAGTATCGATCTTCGTCCGTTCCTATCGACTAAAGATGGCGGTACGGCCACACAGCTACGTCCTACCACTAATTTAAATTCTACTCCTAGTGGTGGCAAGAAATTGAATCCCGAGCGGTTTCGGTAAGCAAATATACTAAATCTCCAAAGTTCTCGCAAAAAGTAAACAAATGTTGCGATCGATTTGTTAGGCTTACTTAAATACGTGTTTTGGAAAGGGTCGGATCGATCGTGGATATTCAAATTGGGAAAGGGAAAACAGCTCGACGCGCATACGGCTTTGATGAAATAGCCTTAGTGCCTAGCGGAAAAACATTAGACCCCAGTTTGGCAGATACTAGCTGGCAAATTGGTGGAGTCAAGCGCGAAATTCCGATTATTGCTAGTGCAATGGATGGGGTAGTTGATGTCCGCATGGCTGTGGAGTTATCAAAACTCGGTGCACTTGGCGTACTTAATTTGGAAGGGATTCAAACTCGTTATGAAGATCCCAATCCTATTCTCGATCGAATTGCGGCTGTTGGGAATGATGGATTTGTGTCCCTGATGCAAGAACTTTATGCTGTCCCCATCAAACCAGAATTGATTGGAGTGCGGATTGCCGAAATTAAAGCGGCAGGTGGGATTGCTGCGGTGAGCGCGACCCCAGCAGGTGCAGCTAGATTTGGGGCGGCTGTGGCTCAAGCAGGTGCGGATCTGTTCTTTATTCAAGCTACCGTCGTCTCGACTGAATTTCTAGCTCCAGATGGGATTGAACCGCTCAATCTGGCTAAATTTTGTCAAGAAATGCCGATGCCAGTTATCTTGGGTAACTGCGTCACCTACGATATCACGCTCGAATTGATGCAGGCAGGTGCAGCCGCAGTACTAGTCGGAATCGGCCCTGGAGCTGCTTGTACCTCTCGTGGGGTGCTGGGAGTCGGCGTACCTCAAGCTACCGCTGTAGCTGACTGTGCGGCGGCAAGAGATGAGTTTTTCAAGCAGACGGGTAAATATATCCCCGTGATTGCCGATGGTGGCTTGGTAACAGGTGGTGATATCTGCAAATGTATCGCTTGTGGTGCTGATGGGGTGATGATTGGTTCGCCGTTTGCGCGGGCGGCGGAAGCACCTGGACGTGGTTTCCACTGGGGAATGGCTACTCCTAGCCCTGTACTGCCTAGAGGAACGCGGATTAAGGTTGGTACTACTGGCAGCTTGGAGCAAATTCTCACAGGACCAGCTAAATTAGATGATGGTACCCACAACCTCTTGGGCGCACTGAAAACTAGTATGGGCACTCTGGGCGCAAAAACCATTAAGGAAATGCAGCAAGTGGAGGTAGTAATTGCGCCATCTTTACTCACAGAAGGTAAAGTCTATCAGAAGGCTCAACAGTTGGGTATGGGCAAATAGATAGGCGTTGCTGAATTGATGTATGGAAAGGGGGGACTGGAAGCTGGATTGGTTTTAAAAATCCAGAATCATAGCTCAATTCAGCGTTGCTGAATTGATATTCGATGAGGTGTTGATTTCGATCGCATTTTTGAGAAGATCTGAGCTTGGGATGAAGCGAAGTTAGTAGTAAATATTTATCTGAAGACACTTCTCATTCACCCCAGATCGCTCTCCCCGATTTTTAATGGTGCTGTTACAATTAAGATCGACGGAGACTGATGTTTCCGTTCACTCCTCACACCACATCCCGCCCAGGACACTTAATCGTGTTTTGGGCGGTTCCTTTGTTTAGGCTTGAGGTTTTGGGTTTGGTGGGTATGATAAAAAGAGGACGATCGAATCGATCGCCCTCTTTTGCAATAAGATTGGATTACTAATGGAATAGTAACAACCATCAAAGGTCTAGATTTTCAAACCTAAAACCTAAAACCCAAAGCCTAAACTAATCTTTGACTGCAAAAAAGCTCAAGTGATAAGGGAAGTTTTTCCAAGGGTGAGTTTGGATCTCTTTAATTACAGTCGTACCTTTCCAATCTAATTCAGGGATACTGACTTCAACAGGAGTTTTACCGATCCTAGCTTTTTTGATTAAATTTTCGACACTCTTGGCATCGAGAGTCAGTAGGAGTGACTTGTCGCCATCATGTCCGTAGAGATTGACGGGGATATGTCCGGAGCGACGAAGTGAATTGGGCTTACTACCTGCGACACGCTGCTTTAATTCGACTGAGATTTCCATAATTTTTAGGAGTTATTTGGTAAAATTTCCACGTTCGTAAAGGCTCCAAACTCGATGTTAGTCAAGTTTGGAGCCTTTACAGATACTAGCCGATGGCAGTACCATCAGCCGATAATAGCCCGCGTTTTGGGCCATGAATCGGATCTTCGACGATAATCGTTTGATCGCGACTGGGACCGAGTGAAACGATCGAAATCGGCACTTCCATTAAGTCAGCTAGGAACTTGAGATAGTTCAATGCTGCGACAGGAAGGTCTTCAAGCGATCGACATTCTGCGGTATTCTGTTTCCAGCCAGGTAGGGTTTTGTACACCGGACGACACTTGGCAAAATCACGAGCTGAGTTGGGGAAATCAGTGGTTTGCCCACCATTAATTTCGTAAGCGACACAGACTTGGATCTCGTCAAACTCGTCCAAGACATCTAGCTTGGTAATTGCCATACAGTCCATGCCATTGATCCGCACGGCATAACGACCGATGACGCTATCAAACCAGCCGCAGCGTCGCTTCCGCCCCGTGGTGGTGCCAAATTCAGCCCCACGCTCTCCGAGCATTTCACCGTTGATATCCTCTAGTTCGGTCGGGAATGGTCCCTCGCCTACACGGGTAGTATAGGCTTTGGCAATCCCAATCACGCGATCGATCGTTGTTGGCCCGATGCCAGTACCGATACAAGCCCCACCCGCGATCGGATTGGAGGATGTAACATAGGGGTAGGTACCATGATCGAGGTCCAGTAATGTACCTTGGGCACCTTCAAATAAAATATTGCGACGGTGACGTACCGCATCATATATTTTGAGCGAAGTATTGACCACATGAGGGCGCAACCGTTCGGCGTATCCCAAATACTCGGTGACTACCTGCTCTGGATCTAGCGGTGGTAAATGATAGAGCTTTTCGAGGATCTCATTTTTTTGCGCGATCGTCCAGATCATTTGTTCGCGAAATGAGTCGGCATCCATCAGATCTTGAATCCGAATCCCCATCCGTTCGGATTTATCCGCATAGGTAGGGCCGATGCCACGTCCAGTCGTGCCGATCTTGTGACTCCCCCTGACTTCTTCAGATGCTCGATCGATCAGCCGATGATACGGCATGGTGACATGAGCTGTCTGAGAAATTAAGAGCTTGTCAGTGGGGATATCGAGCGCGACTAGTCGATCGAGTTCTTCAATCAAGACTTTGGGGTCAATGACTGTTCCACAGCCAATGATACATTCAGTTTCGGGATATAAAATCCCTGAAGGAATCAAATGTAGTTTGAAGGTTTGACCATCCACGACTACTGTGTGACCAGCGTTGACACCCCCTTGGTAACGCACGACCACATCTGCCGATTTACTGAGTAAATCGGTGATTTTTCCTTTTCCTTCATCGCCCCATTGGGCACCAATTACGACTACGTTAGCCAAGGGTTATTGCTTGTCGATTTTTATAAGTTAACACAATCTACAATCCTACCATGAACCTGAAGACCTGTCAAAAATATTACTTTTAGCAGCTCTAAACAGCGGGTTTAGGACTCGGATTTGGTAGCTGGCGGGGAGTTGGTGATGGCATTGACTTTGGTGGGGTGGCGGGAAGTTGGGCTACTCCAGGGACTTTTTTGAGCGCGACGAACAGATCGAATCGATTGCTGGATTCGTCTAAAATTGCACTGGTGATACCTAGACTTCGCACGGCTTTGAATCCCGCAGCAACTTCTGGGGATAGATAAGGTAATGGTAAATTCCCCGCATTAATCGTGCGATCGATATCGATGAAAAATTGACCGTTGTGGGGATTTAAACTCGATTCTCCACGGGAGAGGCTTCGCCAACGAGTCGATTGTTGAAATAGTGGTGTATCTGATAGCCGTTGCTGGGGTTGGGGGATAAAAGTACTCGCTACAGGTGCCCCCAGTGTCAAGAAAGCTAGATTGTCATCGAGCCAGCCATGAGTAGCCGCCGTACCACTCAATGGGGATGTCCAATTTATGACATCTTTACCGCCTAATTTTGTTTTGGCGATCTTAAATGCTTGCTTTTGGCTCATTGTAGTATCTAGTTTGGCAAAGGCTTTGTCTGCGGCGGATCGATCGTTGGATTGCTGGAGCATGACTAATCCCGCTCCAAATTCTGTATCGATTTTATCTGGTTTGGGAATCATCGCCACCCCAAATGAGCCTTTACTCCAGTTGAGGATTTCTGATTCTAATTCCAGCCCAGTCAGACTAGTGAGATTTTTCACCAGATCTTGAGGTTGAAAGGGTGCTAGCGGATTGGTGTCAGCACTACGGACAAAATCTTGCCACAGTCGCTGCAAGTTACCACCAGAGAGCATAACGAGGGTGTTAGCAGGGAGATTAGCCGCGAAGTTTTGAGCTTGATTTTCGACTACTAGTTTTTGTTTGGTGGTGGGTTTGAGCCATGAAATCCCCTTCCACGCAATTCCCTCGGCTTCTAGAGTGGCATTAGCGGCAATTCCCTGCTGATTTTGGGCTGTGGCTAATTTATCTGCTGCTAATGTTTGCGGCGAATTTGCCGCAGCAACAGCAGTAGCCACGGGAATATTTGCATAGATTCGAGCAAAGGGACGATCGATCTCAATCTCAGTTAGAGCTTTGGTATATCCTGGTACGGTGAGTAACGATTTACCGTTTTGTTGAGTATCGATGACTCGTTGTAGTCCCGATCGATCGGTAGCAATGACCATAAAATTGTCGATGATGGCGATCGCCATTGTCCCCGCTTTCCGCCTGAATTCTCTAATGGCAATCCCTTTGTAACTAGTTTCGACTAAATTGGCATCGATCGGGGTTTGGTGCTGTTGGACGACTTTTTGGGCGGCACCTCGATCGGCGATTGGTAAGATCGCAATTATTTGTTGAGGTGCAATTTTTACTTGTGCGGGTTGATTGGGAGTCGCACCTGGATTATTTAGATAGCCGAGTAAGATTTGCTTACCAATCCAAGGTTGAATATCGCGGCGATAGTCATAACCGTAACTCGTCAAAAAGTCAGTTTGAAATTTGGTTAACTGTTTTTCAAATACAGCCCGACTGGTAGGAATACCAAACTCGGTGAATTTCTGCCATCGCTCTGGCTCGGTGGAAATTGAGACGGATAATAAAGTATCTGGAGGTAGTAAACTTACCCCATTACTCGTATCTAGTTTACTATTCCCTGGCAATAGTTTCCCAATCCCGATCGCCATCAGCCCAACTGTCATCGCCACTCCAGTACCAACTAAAACCTGTCGGCGACGATATTTTATTGTCTTAGTATTTAACTTTGACTTTAGGTTGGGTATTTTATTTGGCATCGCAAATTGGGAGTTAGGGATTAAGTAGGGAATGAGTATATATATTATAAATTAATCAAAATCAGGGGTTTAAATTCCTGTCACAACTTCGCTCTCTCGTTGGCGTAGCCTCTGTCTTGTCTTGATTCGCTAAACCCTCGGGGAACCCGAGGAGCGCGAATCGCTGACTGAAACACATTGCTGGGCGGGGCACCCGCCTAGCACGGAGGAAACCTCCGCGTGATTTCAGTCGCTCCCTCAGGAGAATCGCTCGGGGAACCCTGCGTGCGGCGAATCGCTGTCAACTATCAACTACTTGCACTGAGCGTAGCCGAAGTGTCAACTATCAACTATCAACTGTTTAATGCCACCAAATCGCGATCGCGATCGCTACTACTGCGCCGATGATGGTATTGATAACATTGACAAGTTCATTGCTCAACCAGTCAATATTAGATTGTAAGGTAGCACCAATCACACTTTCTAGATTTGTAGCAATAAAAGCGGCGATCGTGCAAATAACTACCCCTGTCAGCGTAATCATCCCCAAGCTATAAGCAACTAGAGAAATCAGTACTCCCCCAACAATACCTGCAAGTGTACCTTCCAAACTAACCGCACCTTCGGTACCTCTAGGCACTGGTTGAAATGTCGTAATCAAAAATGTCCGTTTACCATAAGCTTTACCAACTTCGCTAGCAGTTGTATCTGCCAATTTGGTACTAAAACTCGCCACATAGCCTAATAATAATAGCGATTCCCAGCCAGGATCGAGCCAACCTAACTCAATCGCAGCGACACCAATCGCACACACAGTAGCTGCAAAAGCCGAACCCCAAACATTTTCTGGTCCTCTAGCACCACCGCGTTTTTCAGCAATTCCCTCAACTTCTTTTTGCTTCATCCCAATCCGAGTTACCGCCGAGCCGACGAGGAAGTAAAACATTACGACTCCATAGCCGCGCCAACCTAAAGTCCCCCAGACAACTACTCCCAATCCCCAAGCGTTGATCGCTCCGGCTGGGGTTAATAGTTTCTTGGGGATAATTGTAGCGATCGCTAGTAAAATCGAGTTTAAGCCGATCGCTACTAGCCACGGATGATTCGCACTTAGAGTCAGCCAATCTTGCAATATGTTTAGCATCATTCGATCGATAGTAGTATAGATCCCCGACTTCTCAAAGAAGTCGGGGATCTGATTAGTTTTATTACCCTAACTTCGATCGATAGTCTTGATAGGAAAACTCTCGCCATAGCTTAAATTTGCCATCTTTATCGAGTGCCCCGATCGAGGGATGTACCACCCCATTAAACATCGAAGTTTTGACCATCGTATAGTGCATCATATCTTCAAACAGCAGCCGATCGCCGATCGCCAATTCCTGCTCGAAACTATAGTCACCTAAAAAGTCGCCAGCCAGACAACTAGAGCCACCCATCCGATAGACTGCTTTTCCCGCTTGCGGTTCGTGTGCGTCGCGAATCGCTGGCTTGTAGGGCATTTCTAGACAGTCGGGCATATGCGCTGTAAATGATACGTCTAACATCACATTAGTCAGCTCGTCGGTAGGAATTAGATCCAACACAGTCGCCATCAAAAACCCTGTTTGCCAGACAATTGCCGAACCTGGTTCCATCAGGAGTTGAATGTGGGGATGACGAGTATGAAACGCTTTTAACACCTCGATCGCATGATTCACATCATAATCTTTGCGCGTCATCAAATGACCACCACCTAGATTTAGCCACTTGAGCTGTGGTAAAAACCGCCCAAACAATGTTTCGATATTAGCGAGAGTTTTTTCCAGTGCAAATGAGTCGCTCTCACAGAGATTGTGCGACAAGAAACCATCGATTCCGGCTGGCAAAGTATCGCCGAGGTGTACTGCGGATACCCCCAACCGTGTTGATGGTTGACAGGAATTGTAGAGGGGGTTTTCGACTGGTGAGTACTCGGGATTGATGCGTAGTCCGATCGAGGCTTTATGGGGCGCAGAGCCTTCAACCTGGGCACGGAATTGTTCCCATTGACCGATCGAATTAAACGTCATGTGCGAGGCATAGGTGAGAATCTCCCCGACATCTTCAGCGCGATAGGCTGGCGAATAGATGTGTACCTCGGTGCCAAATTCCTCAGCGGCGAGTCGTGCTTCCCACAGAGAGCTGGCTGAGGCACCCTTGAGGGTAGTCCGAATCTGCGGGAAGGCATGAAAGAGGGCAAATCCTTTGAGTGCTAGCATAATCCGAATTGGAGCCGCTGTTTGGACTCGATCGAATATTGCCAAATTTCGATCGAGCAGTTGTTCTTCTAATACAAAACAAGGCGATGGAATATTTGTGACGTCGTTATTTTGGGTCATGTTTACTCAATAATTGGCGGATGATTAAATTCTTCTAATCGGGAGGTAGTCCCAATTGCTGTTGATATGCTGCGAGCTGTGCTTCCAACTCTCGCGTTCTTTGGGATGCTGCATCAGCACGTTGGGATTCTGCTTCCGTTTGGGCGATCTGTTGCTCTAAAGCAATATTTAATTCTGCTAAAGGTAACAGTTTCACGCCATTATCTAACCGATAAAAAGCAATGATCTTATCTTCGGCAACTAAACGGAGCTGTAATACATCACTGCGATCGGTAGTAATCGGGACATAAACTGGTTCCTCATCTCCTTGAAGCCGATAGCCGCGTAGCTTTTCGGGAATCCATTCGCCGCGTGGATCGAATTGCCAATATTCAGCCACCCCAAGGCTCTCATACAGATGTTTTTTTTCGACATCATCTCTACTGCGAGTACCTGGAGAAGTCATTTCAAATATTACCGAGGGAACTTGACCTTCTTCCCAAATCTTGTAATTATCGCGTCCACCAGGCTCCACGTTAAAGATTACCATCACATCAGGCGCGACTCTCAAGCGCGGGAATCCCTGAGCATAGTATAAAAATTGGTCGGCTAAGACTGTGGCTTGTTGACCTTTGAGGTGAGCTAAGAGCATCGCCAGAGTGGTCATGATGACATACAGATGGTCGTAAGATTCAGCCAAGGGTTCTCCGTCGGAACTTGGGTAAAAGATTTCGGTTTGGGTAGTTCTATTAGTGGTGGAATCAAGAATTAATCCTGTCATAAATTTCCTCTTGTGCTAGCTAAACTCAACTTGTTACCCAAACTCAAAGCGGATTTATCCTTGGATTGAACGAGCAAAAATGTTCGGGTTGCTGGTGGGGTTGGGCAGGTTTTTAGGGAAGCTACATTTCAGGTTTGAATTAGTTACCTAAACCTGCCCCTACAGATCTTTTAATGCTCGAATGGAGATACTCCATCGATTACTTC
>JAJAZF010000173.1 GCA_026785875.1 Chamaesiphon sp.
TAGGGGTGGGTGCTTGGTGCGTTTCCATGGTCAACTGGGCGGGTCCCCCGACCAGTGGGGGACCCGACCGGAACGCATCCGCTTTATGCTAGAAATTCCCGCACTGCACCGATAGCTTTAGAACAAAACCCACCCCAACCGACAAGGCAATCGATCTCGTTTTTCTGATGTCCTAATGACCTTGGCGGTTGCTATAACTGGTACTCTCTGTCTGAGTCTTGCCCCAATGCACCTAGATGGTTAGTTTTACAACCTGTGGCAACCCAGACAGGGCAACCCTGACGGGTGCTTTGTCTGGGTTGCTTTACTCTTGTTCGATCGAACTAGAACCCATTAACGTATCTTCTAGTTCCATTCGCTGTTCCATTTGGCGCAGAAAGTATCCAGTCATCATCGCCGAACCAAGTAAATTGGCTAGGTTGTCACGATCTGTGGTGACTTGAACACCAAAGCCTTCACTGGGCAACATTCCGAGTAATCCCTGAATGTTGTGGGTGATAATATCTTTTACCTGAGGGGTTGTCGCCTTAGCGATTTGGGCTAAGACTTCTGGGGATTGATGTTGGAGATACTTGAGTAAGTTATTTACTTGAGCATCTTCAGATTTGCGTTCCAGAAAATCAGAGTTAAATGCCATTATTGCTTAGAAGGATCGAGGTGGTAATTGGTTTAGTTTAGACGATTCTCTTTTGAGGAGGGTCGCAAGAACAACTCGATATTCTTATGATACTGTCTTATCGAGTCGATCGGATTGGTAATATTACTGGTATTATTATGCCCTCAGAACGGTTATCCGCATTCATCTACTCGATTTTGAGTTGAAGCTGAAGAAAGATGGGATGCGAGTAGGCTGCTAATTATACACGATCTATTCTGACTCGGTAGTGAAATCCACCCCATTCTCTTTCCCTTCTCTACGAGAGGCTTCTCCTTCGCCAACGCCAACGATCTTATCCGCCGAAGTAGCCAAAGTAGCCGCTACTGCTAGTTGCGGCATCGGCAAGTCATTAAGTTCATAGGTGCGATGAAATTTGTCAGTCACCTGCAATAGTGCAGAGCGACTCCCCTGTTGACGGCGTTTGCGAACGAATCCTACTTCGACTAATTCTTGAACGTGCTGATAGGCACCACTCCCTCGCAATTCTACCAGATCGGTTTGGGAAATCGATCCTTTGATGGCGATCGCGGCTAAAGTTCGCAGCGCACCCGTACCGATTTCGGGCGGAATCATTTTGTCAATTAGAGTTTGGAATGAAGCCCGCAATTGGAGTGTGTAGCCCTGGGGTGTTTCGACGACTTCGAGCGCACTATCACGATGGTTGTAATCATCCATCAACTCTATCATTGCAGTTTCGGCGGCATCTCGATCGCACCCCGCACACTCAGCGATAAAGGCTAAATCTAGGGCTTGTCCCTTGAGATATAAGATGGCTTCGATTTGACTAGCGAGACGAAACATTTAAATCAGTTGACAGTTGACAGTTGACACTTCGGCTACGCTCAGTGCAAGCAGTTGACAGTTATGGAGAGCTATCCATAGGGTGGGCACTTCTCACCATCTGTGTTTCAAGCAATTCAAATCCTATAAATGTTGAATTATCCTGCTCGTGCAGTTCCGATCGATCTTACTCTATTAGCACCAACTCATCATTGTTACCTAATCCCATTTCCGCCAGAGATTGCCAGCCTGGTTTCCATTGGCTGGTATCTTTGATTGCTTGGGCATTGATCCAAAATCTCACGTCAGGATCGCAAGATGATACCATCTCGGCAAATACCCACTTGCCATCATGTTTCCGATTGACTACTTGAAAGTGTCGCCATCCCCACATCTTTTGGGTAGCTGTCCATTTCGAGCCGAGTAAATGAGGAAATTTCTGTTTTTTCGCCATGGTTCGTAGTGTTAGACACTACCTCAAAATATTAACAGTCAGTTTCCAAATGTAGGGGCAATTCATGAATTTCCCCTACATTTTGGTTGGGGTAATCGCAAATCGGTGTTTCTAATTACTCGAATCACTCGATTGACTGGTGACTTCGCGCAGATGAATGATATCCTGACGCGGATCGACTAAGGCGACTTGCACCTGGATCTGTTCGCCTGCACCTATCCACCGATTGAACTTCATGGCTAACTCAATCCCCAATTCTTCGATCAGAATCAGCGCGAGACTTTCATCTTCTCGTAACCAGCGTAAAAATAAAGCATCCCATTCACGATCTCCCGATCGATTGAGGTATTCTAGTGTCCAATAGCGATTGGTTTGACGTTCCACCATGATTGCTTCATAGATATTCGTCCCCAGTCCCAACATTATCTCCTGCAATCGTTCGACAGTAAAAGGTAACTCATCACCGCGCAGGTGTGCTTTGATTTGATAATGAGCGAGTAAATCTGTATAACGTCGAATTGGTGATGTTACCTGCGAGTAGGTATTTAAACCCAAACTAGCGTGTCTAGATGGTGTAGTTGCCATTTCACTCCGAGGCATACAGCGACGGATGGCACAGGAGCGTGCAGGCCCAACTGGGATCAGAATTAGTTCTTCTTCGGGGGGTAGTTCGGGCTGGGGTTGTCCGCGATAGGGGAGGGGAAGGGAGTTGTCTTGTCCGTATTTAGCCGCGACTTCTCCAGCCAAAATCATCATTTCCGCGACTAGTTTGCGGGCGCGATTGTCTTCGATCAGATCGATCGAGACTTCACCCTCACTCACTTTCACTGTAGACTCTGGCATGTTGATATTAATCGAGCCTTGCGATAGTCGCCACTGAGTGCGGAGTTTGGAAGCTTGAGCGATTGACTCGATTTCCATCTCACCAGGAATCCGCAATTGGAGCATTTCCTCAACGTCTTCATAAGTCAGGCGATAAGTCGGCTCGATCGTACTCGGAGTTATCTCATATTCGCTCGCGGCACCATCTGAATCGAGAATTACCCCAAAACTCAACGCGCAACACTTTTGTCCCTGCCTCAAGCTCATCGGACCTGTAGCCAGATCGGGCGGAAACATCGGAATCATCCCCGTGGGGAGATAAATTGTGACAGATCTTTTCCGCGCTTCTAGATCGAATTCATCCTCAGGCGATAATAACCGAGTGGGATCGGCGATATGAATCCACAACTTTTGTCGCCCATCTGGCAAGATTTCCACACTCAATCCATCATCGATTTCTTGAGTACTCTCATCGTCGATCGTGTAGACTTTCAGATGTGTCAGATCGCGGCGGCTGGTTTCGTCGAGATCGACAGGTGGATTAGTCAGTAATTCATGCGCCACAGTTTGCATCTTGTGTGAGAAGTGAACGGGAGTCTGAGAACGACGCAGATGGATGTTTTCATGGATACTCCACCAACCCAATTCCACGAGCAGCGCGAATACTGATGGCTGAGATTGTGTGCGGTTGAGAGCTGTCAGATATTCGCCCAGTTTTTGTGGGGGAAGATCGGGATTTAGCACATACTTTTCAAAGACTTCTAGTCGCTGTTTGTCGGTATCTTCCCACTCGACGGGCGTACCTGCTAATTGCTGCTGAACGCGGCTGATAAATCCTTGCTGTTCGCCCTCTCGTCGGTCTTTGACAGTGGCTTGGTGTTTGAGTTCGGTAACTTGAGCGCGATTGCGGGCTTCGTATTTATCTTCTTTTTTGTTCTTGAAGTAAACCTTATCGTCTGAGAGCAGAACGTGAGCAGCGTAACATAAAGCCGGAGTGCGATCGGAATATAATAAGTCTGCTAAAGTCGGCGGATCGATAGTTTCCCCATCTTCTACCAACATTTCCCAGGCTACTTCCAAGCTGTCGGGGTCGATATTTGGTGCGACTGCGGTGGTAAATTTATCGATTTCTGCTGGCTGTTTGTAAGTAACTCCCGCAACTTCATAAGTGATGTCGCGCGGATGGAGCGTATGCGATTGAGTCCGATTATCGATCGCAATCCAATGTTTTTTTCCTTCTGGACGATCGGCAATGGCTAAACGACGTTCTCCATTATGCCAAAATTCAACTAGAGTTCCCTTCTCCACCCCTGTCTCTTCCCTTGTAACGGTGCGTTGTTACGTGTTATTTGGTTGTAAATCTAGTATCGATCGCTGATTCACAGCATCTTCTCTAGTGTAAGGTCAAGATCGAGATCGTGGCTAATGTTGGCTTAGGAATGTGAAGGTATGAAGTTTGCTGGAAACATTAAGCTGCTAGCAACCCTCATTCCTCATCCCTAGCTAGTTAGCCTTCAACGTTAATAAATGGCATCAAAGCGATTTGACGCGAACGTTTGATCGATAGAGTCATATCTCGTTGTTGCTTGGAGGTTAAGCCCGTAATTCTCCGAGGTAAAATCTTGCCACGTTCGGTCACGAACTTGCGTAGTAAGTCTACATCTTTGTAGTCGATCGGTTCTCCGGGCTTGATGGGTGATAACCGTTTGCGAAAATAAGCCATTTTTTTAGAAAGATAGTGGATAGTGGAGAGTAAATAGTCAGAAATACTACTTACTATTTGATCTCTTTGTGTGTCGTGTGCTTGTTGCAATAGCGACAGAACTTGCTCAACTCTAGCCGTGCGGTGGTATTCCGACGGTTCTTCATAGTTGTATAGCGGGATACACCAGCGGAGCGTTTAGCAGTATTGCTACGACACTCAGTGCATTCCAGCGTGATGATAATCCGAACGCCCTTTTTGGCTGCCATACTCTTTACACCAACGTGGGAATAAAATTAACACAGTCTACAATTATCTCATGACTCTTACTCGATCGGCAACTAGTTGTAGCTATGTGCTAACTATTGTTGGTAAAAATTCTAGAACTTTATCCTCATGCTCGACCTTCCAACCGCATTATATCAACTCGAACACTTTGCCGATCGATTAGTCACCGAACAACTGACACAGATTACGTGGGTATCTGTAGTCACGATCTTCTCAGCGGGATTGCTCACCAGTTTGACTCCTTGCACATTATCGATGTTACCGATTACGATCGGGTACATTGGTGGGTATCAATACAAAAGTCGTTGGCAAGCCGCGATCCAATCGACATTTTTCTGCGCTGGAATCGCCACAACTCTGGCTGGGTTGGGGATTTTTGCAGCGGTAGTTGGTAAGATCTACGGTCAAATTGGCTTGGGATTGCCGATCTTTGTCAGCATCGTCGCAATTCTGATGGGGTTAAATCTGCTCGAAGCTCTACCCTTCCAACTCCCCGATTTTGGCGGGATGGATTGGATTCCCAAAGATTTACCCAACGGAGCGCGTTCTTATTTACTGGGCGTAACGTTTGGGTTAGTCGCTTCGCCTTGCAGTACGCCAGTACTCGCAACTTTATTGGCTTGGGTGGCTAGTACTGGAAATATTGGACTGGGTGCGGGATTTCTCCTAGCATACACATCTGGTTATGTGGCACCATTAATATTAGCAGGTACATTTACGGCGGTAATCAAAAGATTATTGGAAGTGCGTAAATGGTCGGGATGGATTACCCCAACTAGTGGTGTGCTATTGATTGGGTTTGGGGTATTTTCCTTGTTAACTAGAATCCCTAGCTTTTGAATTAGTTGACAGTTGACAGTTGATAGTTGACAGCGTTTGCTCTTGCAGAATCGTAGGGTGGGCAATGTCCACCAGCTAGGTTTTAGCATTCCTGGTGCGTTACGGCTTGCGCCTAACACACCCTACATTAACCTAGCTGCTCAAATAGGATTGCTATAGCTAAAATCCAACTGGCGGGAAGTGCCCACTCTAGACATTAGATAGCCTTAAAGATCCACAATTCAAAATCCAAAATCCAAAATCGAATGGCGATCGAATCTAACGTAACTTCAAATAATTTCTGGCAAATGCCCCAACAATGGTGGCGTAAGAAAATTGTACCAGTTATCGCCAATCTTAAATTTGCGATCGCCTTAGTACTGATTATTGCA
>JAJAZF010000174.1 GCA_026785875.1 Chamaesiphon sp.
GCCTACGATCTTACAAGACTTATGGGCATCCGTGACAACTGACTTTTTTGGAAGATATTATACGCTATCGATCGAGGATCGCCAGATTGAAATCATCCCGATTTTACTTCAAGATGTGGCGATCGTTCAAACTGAAATTCTTACCAAAATCCCTGAATCGATCGAGCTATTAAATTACTTACTATTTAAAACACCCTTAATAATAGATAATACCATTTGTGCGGTGGGGACTACCGCTGCCGAAGATCGCGCCTGTACCCTGTTAGAAAATCTCACGATCCAGATCGCTAATGCCGTGATGCAGCCATTACTCAATCGCTTTGGTAATTTGGAATCGATAAAATCTGGCTTTTACGATCGACGATTACTCTCCAGTCGAGATATCGAACGCTTTCGCAACGATCTCTCCTGGCGGTATCGGATCGATCGATATATTGGCGAACCTCAGGCTATTTTTGAAAGCCAATATCGACTATTTATTTTCACAGCTTATGGGATTAAAAGAGTAGCTATTTATGCCCCGCGCCCACAGGAATTAGCGCGACTAGTTGGCATTCCCTTAGTAGTGACTTTAGCTCTAGAGACAAGAGATGCACTCTCACCCCGAGTCAAGTCAGCGACTACATTTATTGGTAGTAGTGTTGTATATTTGCTGACAGAAATTATCGGTCGTGGGATTGGTTTAATCGGTCGGGGAATAGTCAAAGGAATCGGCAATATTTGGCAAGAAAGTAATCGTAATCGTAAGGAGTAAATATGCAAAATACCCGTCTTAATACGTTAATCGATCGCACCAATCGCCAATTCATTCAATGGATCGAAAATCCCTGGCGGCGATTATCTCTATTGATTATTAGTTTATTATTTGGTAACTTCTTGGCTTCGGCGATCGCGACAACTACCGGGCAAAGAACCGAGCTAGATGCTGTTGCTGCGGTGAGTTTACTCACCGTTATCGAGTCGATTTCTTGGCTGACTTATGGTACTGTTTTAGGACGACGAAAAGTAGACATCAATGCGATTCTCGGTCAGCGTCCGATTTGGATTGCGATCTTAAATAGTCTTAAATTAGGATTGGTTTATGGCTTATTTGTAGAAGCATTTAAGCTAGGCAGTTAGATAATTGATAATTGATAATTGATAAGCTGTCGAACATTTAAACCACACGATCGGCTGTTCCTTTTGCCTTCTGCCCTCTGCCTTCTGCCTTTTCTCCTCTCTGTAATGATACTCGATCGTAGATGGATATCGATCGAGTGATATTTAGAATCGAGCGTCGATCTCACTCGATCGGATACGATAATATTCGATCGCTTTGACTCGATTGCTCTTGGCACGCTCCGCAAACGACAATTTAAACTGACGCTGACGCTCGATCCATATTGCGATCGAGCGCCAATGTAGACGACAGGATCGTAAGATATATTTAGCCAAGTAATTCAGGTAGAGTAAAAGCGGTGCTGGACATCAGACAGATTCGAGAAAATCCAGAATTAGTACAGACAAAACTAGATCTCCGAGGAGTAGGTGTCTACAACATCCAACCTATTCTCGCTCTGGATAAACAACAGCGCGAACTAGAATCTACGCGCAGTCAGCTTCAGGCGCGCAGCAACGAAATCGGTAAACTCGTCGGTGCGAAAATGGGCGCGAAAGTCGATCCCAATGCGCCAGAAGTTCAAGTCCTCAAAACCGAAGGAAATGCTGTCAAGGCGCAGTTAAGCGAACTAGAACCAGCCGAACGAGAACTCAAAGCGCAGATTCACACGCTGATTTTGCAACTACCCAATCTTCCTAGCGATCATACTCCGATCGGTAAAAGTGAGGACGAGAACGTCGAACTCCGTAAGTGGGGCGATGAATATATCCCCACAAATCCCCAAATTTTGCCCCACTGGGACATTGGCGAAAAATTAGGCATCCTAAATTTTGAGAGCAGTGCCAAAATTGCCCAAAGTCGATTTGTGACCCTCATCGGTGCGGGTGCGGCGTTAGAACGTGCTTTGATTAGCTTCATGCTCGATCGACAGATTGCGGCGGGATATACTGAAATTAGTCCGCCAATCCTAGTCAATACCGCATCCCTGACTGCAACTGGGCAACTTCCCAAATTTGCTGAAGACAGCTTCAAATGTGCCGAAGACGATCTGTGGTTGATTCCTACCGCCGAAGTTCCCGTTACCAATATCTATCGCGGCGATATCCTCACCAGCGAACAACTCCCGATTCACCACTGCGCGTATACCCCTTGCTTTCGGCGCGAGGCTGGAAGTGCAGGGCGAGACACGCGGGGATTAATTCGACTCCACCAGTTCAACAAAATCGAGCTAGTCAAA
>JAJAZF010000175.1 GCA_026785875.1 Chamaesiphon sp.
ATAGTAAAAATCGCATTACAAAGCATCGGTGCGATGAATGGATTCAATTAATTCTTCCACCTCTTCTTCATCCAGACATTGCTCGATCTGAGCCTTAAACCACTGCAATTCCTCGGTTGCTGTTTGGATGTCGTAAACCAACAGTGTCCCTGCGACACGAGCCAGCGTCAAGGGTGCTGAAGAAATGTGACTGAGTAGATCCCGCGCATTTTGGTACAGTCGATCGACAGATGCTCGATCGAGGGGGTGTCCTAGCTGAGTAGAGAGTTGAAGCAAGCTCTCCTGAATGGATGGGTCTTCATTACTGGATGTAGAATTAATCATAATATCTGGAGTATAAAAATAATTCTAGCACTTACAGAACATTTACCTACCAATGTTCTGAGGGAGAAAAAGATACTTCACATCACATAGAGCTGATTAGAGTTACTATGATGAAATTTAAGCGGCAGGATTTAACCAGAAAATAGACACATATCTATAGCTCGATCGCCAAAAATTAATCAGATAAATTTAAAAAATTGTGATGAACGATCTCATTAACCAATCGATCGCTTCGGCATTAGTCGCCGTTAATCCATTCAACGCCATTCAAAATCACTTGCGGCTAAATGGTGAAAATGTAGAGATCGGAAATTGCGTAATTAATTCAACTTATGAAGATATTCGTTGTATCTGTGTAGGTAAAGGTTCTGTACCAATGGCTCGATCGATCCACGCGCTCCTCGGTAGTCGGATTTCTCAAGGATTAGTTGTTACTAAATACGCACATTTAGGCGATCCTCAACTTCCAGCTAATTGGGAATGTATCGAGTCAGCACATCCAGTTCCTGACGCTCGTAGTGTACATGCTGGCGATCGGGTGTGGGAATTACTCGCCGATTGTACGGATCGAACTTTGGTGCTGGCTGGTATCTCAGGTGGTGCTTCTGCTTTAGTCGTCGCGCCTCGCAATTGGGGTGCTGTGACTGAACTATTAACTAACCCGCCTACCGCCGCAATTAGTAAGGAAACTCAACAATTAATTTGGATGGCTCTAGCCGATCGATCTATCGATCTTAGCATTGTTAATCCTGAATCAAATATTTCCCTGGTAGCAGTTCAAGCGATCGGTATGGCACTATTAGGTGGTGGATTATCGATCGATAAAATTAATGCAGTGCGATCGAAGATCGATAGATTGAAGGGTGGTGGTTTGGTAGAGCGGGTTGGAGTTGGTAAAGTAATTGGACTAATTCTATCAGATGTAATTGGCGATCCAATTGCGACGATCGCGTCAGGTTTAACTCATCATCCCGATGCAGATAATATCCTGATTGGAAACAATCGTCAAGCCTGTGAAGCTGTGGCAAAAACCGCGCGTCAGATGGGTTACAATTCGCAGATTATTACTACCAAATGGGATGGAGAAGCGCGGGTGCGAGGGGCAGAAATTGCGGGTGAGATTATTACTCATCCGCCCAGAACTGTTTTAATATATGGTGGTGAAACTACGGTCAGTCTACCTAAAAATTGCCTGGGTAAGGGTGGGCGGAATACAGAATTAGGATTAGCAGCCGCGATTGAATTAGCGATTCATTGTATCCCTGCGTGGGTGATTACGCTGGCGACGGATGGTACAGATGGGCCAACAGATGCGGCTGGAGTGACGGTAAATGAGACGACAATCGATCGAGCTTTGGCATTAGGATTGGATGCTCAATCGGCACTCGATCGACATGATAGTTATCCATTCTTTCAGCAATTAGGCGATTTACACCAAATTGGGGCGACAGGGACTAATGTTGCAGATATCACGATCGCTATTCGTCCGTAATTATCGGCGGGTGAATTCATAGACGCGAATTGCCATTAACTCTCAAATCTCAACTGATTTAATGCCCGCTCGACAACTTCTACCCCCGCTCCTGATAAGACGGATTGCTCGGTAATTACTCGCTTCCAAATTCGGCTGCCTGGCTGCCCGTGAAATAGCTGCAACATGTGACGGGTGATGCTGTTGAGCTTGCAGCCTTTACTTACCCAGGTATCGATGTAGGGGAGCATGGCGGTGACAATTTGATGACGGCTGGGGGGTGGGGTATCTTCACCATAGATTTGACTATCTGCGAATGCTAGCAAATAAGGGTTGTCATAAGCAGCTCTCCCAATCATCACAGCATCGACAACTTGGAGCTGGGCTTGAGCTTGTTCGAGACTGACAAACCCACCATTAATCTCGATCGAGAGGTGCGGAAAATCCTGTTTGAGCCGATGTACATCCTCGTAACGCAGGGGGGGAACCTCGCGATTTTCCTTGGGACTCAAGCCCTGTAACCAGGCTTTGCGGGCATGAACGGAAAAGCGGTTGCAGCCTGTCTGTGAGACGATCGATACAAACTTTACCAGATCTTCATAGCGATCGACATCATCTACCCCAATCCGATGTTTGACAGTGACGGGCAATTTTGTCACACTTGCCATCGCGGCGATACATTCGGCGACGCGTTCGGGTTGGAGCATCAGACAGGCTCCAAAGTTACCATTTTGAACGCGGCTGCTGGGACATCCGACGTTGAGGTTTACTTCGTCATAGCCAAAATCTGCGGCAATTTGGGCGCATTTAGCTAAGTCTTGGGGATTGTCACCACCGATTTGTAATGATAGTGGATGTTCGGAGCGCTCGAATCCCAGGAGTTTCTGTTTGTCTCCATGTAGGATTGCCATACTCGTCACCATTTCCGTGTACAGCAGGGTGCGGCGGCTAATTTGGCGCAGGAAGTAGCGGCAATGTCGATCGGTGCGATCCATCATTGGGGCTACACTCAGGGGATGCAGAGATGTTGGGGTGGGTGTTTTTAACACGGAGGGGCACTGACGAGAGGTTTGGTAGGCGGTTAGGGTTAGCTATATCGATCGCGAATTTGGTCGATTTGTTGTTCCCAGTGGGCACCATCGAAGGCGGTAATCTGGAATAGTTCGATCGGATTGTCATCTAAACAGCGGAGATTAATATCATATCCGTCTGGATGCGATCGCGGTCGATAAAAGGCATGGATTCCACAATGGCGACAAAAATGATGTTTGGCGATACCTGTATTGAAAGTATAGGTACTCAAGGCATCTTGTCCCTGGAGGAGGGTAAATCGTGATGCTGGGACAATCAGATGAATGAAGCCTTTTTTACAGCAAATCGAACAATTACATTTAACTGCTTCGAGTTTTTCTACTTGGACTTGATACCGAACTTGTCCACAGTGACAGCCACCCGCAAAAGTTATTAATTTATTCATACTCCCTTCCTACTCAAGAAATAGACAGTATTGATTTACCATCCACACTATGCCTACGGCAGGCTAACGCCAACGACTACGCATTGCCAAGGGCAAGGCTAACGCCAACAGTGCAAGCTATCCACCATCCACACTATGCCTACGGCAGGCTAACGCCAACGGCTTCGCATTGCCAAGGGCAAGGCTAACGCCAACAGTGCAAGCCATTCAC
>JAJAZF010000176.1 GCA_026785875.1 Chamaesiphon sp.
CAAGAGCGGTGAATTCAAACACGTCGTGAGTGCCACCACGGAGGACGGATTCAGTCTGCGTACCGCGTAATTTCTTGCCAGTGATTTCGCTCAATGCGCCCCAAACTGCACCCATACTGAAAGTACATTTGCGATCGGAACCTTGAGGTTCGCCAGCAGAACAGACAGTTTCCGAACAATAAACTTTAATTACATCGCCGTCTTGGACGATTTTATCGACAGCAGTCAGGTGCGTACCAGTAGCACCAATGGCAGCATTTAATTGAGTAGCAATCGCGTCAAAAGTAGCATTGGTATTGGATAAACCCAACTCTTGAGCTAATTCTTTACCGCGTTTGCGTCCAGCAGAAATCAAAGCGATCGCTGTAGCTTTTTCACCCAGAGCTTCTTCCATGCCAGTGATTGCTGATTTGAAACAAACAATACTACTAAATTGACCTAAAGTTGGACGGCTAGAGAGTGAATTTGACATATTAATATTTCGGTTTAGTTAGGATGGTAATAGGCTGGAATTACTCGCTCTAAGCTAGGCTACATGTGGTTTGGCAGAGAAATAGTCCCAGCCCGATTGGTAGATTTTAGATGACCTCTACATGGATAGTGTGCCCACTTAAAAACACTTACTAACAGTAAAATTTTAGTAGTTATCAAATCTTGTGCTTCAGAAAACCAATTAATTTGCTCAGGAAAGAATTAGATACGGGCGCATTAATCGAACTTGACACCAGTGGATCGATTGGTTAATCGGCGGTGGTGGTGATGCGATCGACATTTCCTGAGCTAGCCCAACTGCACACAGTCGAAAGCCGATCTGTTGCACTCGATCGATCTCTAGCCCCAATTGTCCGGCGATGTTGGCGATCGAGATCGAGCCTAGAGCTAGGTTCCATTTTGACTCTTGAGTATCCAGCCGCAGATCTGGATCTGTTGACTCACAGACATAATTCGTCCGGTTTGGAAGGAGATATAGTAGGCATTATCCATAGAGCGACTCAAGCACCGATCTGACTCGATCGATAGTAAGCCTGTTCGATCGCCTGCTTGGATAAAATTAAAGATTTCGGCTAATGAGTATTCCGATAAGTAAACAGCTAGGGACATGACGATTTAGCCAATATATTTGAGAAGGTGCTGCCACTGCGTCAAAATTCAGATTTCCTAATCCCGATTACTCAGTTAAAATAGAAATGTAAAGTTAGATCCCTTCAGGTATAGATGGAATTCCTATCACTAGAGACAATCCAGTCACTGGCAAATCAATACGGATATCTCGCTGTCTTTGTAGGCATTCTGTTAGAAAATTTAGGGATTCCATTACCTGGTGAAACCATCACGATCGTCGGTGGTTTTTTAGCTGGAAGTGGCGAACTAAATTATTGGCTCGTCCTCGGCTCTGCCGCGCTGGGAGCTTTTATTGGCGGTATCGGCGGTTACTTTGTTGGTAAGTACGGCGGCTGGAAACTGATTCTCGCTGGTTCAAAAGTCTTCCGCATCCAAGAAGTACAGTTGGAAGAGATCAAGACTAAATTTAGCGAAAATGCCGTTAAAGCCGTCTTCTTCGGTCGATTTATCCCCTTGATTCGGATCTTTTCTAGTCCGATGGCTGGTGTCGTGGAGATGCCATTTGGTAAATTTCTCGGGGTTAATTTGGCTGGGGCGGTGACTTGGGCATCGGTGATGACGACGCTGGCTTTTTTCGTCGGCAGAATAGTATCGCTCGAACAGTTACTAGAGTGGGTGAGTAAGTTTGCGATCTTGGCTCTATTTATCGCGATTGCCGCGATCGCTGTGCCCATCTGGCTGGAATCTCGCACGTTAAAATCAGGTGAAGGTGAGTAGCCATCACCCAAGGTAGCGGCAATTTACGCATTGTCCCTACATTGGGGCATAATACTTTGAGGGAATGGCTGCACCTGCTTTACATCGCACCTAAAAATTTATGAATTGTTATCAATGTGGGGAAGTAGTCACAGCAAGCGATCGCTTTTGTGAAGAATGCGGATCGAGTCTTGTCACGCCCAATCCCCCAGCGAACGATAATAGTTGCCAGAAATGCGGTGCGCCACCGAGCAAAATTGATGCCCAAAGATACTGCATAGAATGTGGATTTCGTCAAGTGGCGATCTCGAACGATCGAGTCGAACTGCAACCCGCTCCCAATCTAGCAGGAGCCAGCGATCGCGGTCGCAGACACCATCAAAATGAAGACGCGATCGCCCTCAAAATTATCGAACCAGACACGTATATTATCGTCCTCGGCGATGGCGTATCTAGCTCCCAACACCCCGAACTCGCCTCTCAAGCGGCGGTAACTGCTTGTATTGAGGCGATCGAAATTGCCATCCAACAGGGGAGCGAACCAGCTACCGCCATCTGCCAAGGTGTTGACGCTGCACTCATTGCTGTTGCCAAAATCCCGATCGATCCGACATCCGACATCGATCCATCATCTACCACGATCGTCACCGCGATCGTCCGCGATAATATTGCTACCATCGGCTGGTTGGGCGACAGTCGCGCCTACTGGATCGCTCCAGACAAATCGCTCCAACTGACGCAAGATGACTCCTGGATGCGCGACGCGATCGAATCAGGAACATTCACCCCCGCCGAAGCCGCAGCATCCCCCTACGCCCATGCGATCGTCCGCTGGCTCGGTGCAGACACCGCCGACGATGGCAAACCCAATCTCACGACTTTTCCCATCCCTAGCGCGGGTTATCTCCTGCTCTGTACCGATGGCTTGTGGAACTACGCCCCAGATCCCAATTTTCTCCACTATCTGATCCAACAAGCTCCCCATTCCGACAGTCGCTCGATCGCCCGTCACCTCACTGAGTATGCAAATCAACAAGGCGGACAGGATAATATTACAGTAGGTATTCTCGTCATTAGCGATCGGGAAATTGTTGCATAACCCGTCGTAGTTTTACCCAAGTATTCAGTAATTAGCAAAAAGTAGTAGGTAATAGAAAAGAGTAAGTGTCTGAGCGCAAATATTTGTGATGTAGAAATTGCCTAACCCACCCTACTCTAAAGCCTAAAACCTAAAACCTAAAACCTCAAGCCTAAAACCTAATACCTAACCAATGTTTAACGCAGAAGTCTTCCAAAATCCCTACTTACCCCAAGGTGCTACAGAAGTAAATGCCATCATGACGATTACCACTAGTGGTGAGGGAGTAACGATTGCCGCACCTACGAATCTCCGCTTATTTGGGATTATCTGTGATACATCTGGCTCGATGGGTGGGGCTAAAATACTCGCGGCTAAAGATGCGATCGTCAAAATCATCGAGCTGCTCCCTCCCGATGCTGCATTTTTTGTCGTCACTGGATCGAGTAGAGCCAAATTATTAGTACCGTTAGTAAATGCCGTACCTGAAAATAAACTCCGAGCAATTTCCCAGGTAAAAGAAATTAGTGCTAACGGGGGGACATTGATGTCAGCTTGGCTACATACTGCCTTGAGTGAATTTAACAAAATGCCCCAAGCAATTTGTCAAGCTTTATTACTCACCGACGGGCAAAACGATCTCAACGACGAGCAAGACTTAACCAGAGTTTTAGACGCATCTGAAGGTAAATTCCAGTGCGACTGTCGTGGAGTGGGTACGGATTGGCGGGTGTCAGAATTACAGAAAATTGCCGCAAGATTATTGGGGACAACTGATATTATCCCCTCACCCGATCGCATTGCCGAGGACTTTCAAGAAATCCTCACTAAAGCAATGGGAAAAACTGTCAGCGACGTTAGCCTGAGATTATGGACTCCGATGGGTGCAAAAGTGTTGTTTTGCAAACAGGTAAGTCCCGAGATCGTCGATGTCACCAGTCGTGCGAAAGTCGTCAGTGAAAGAATTGTCGAATATCCTACAGGTGCTTGGGGAAGTAATGAATCACGCGATTATCATTTCTGTATTCAAATTAACGCCGGAAATATCGGCGATGAAATGTTAGCAGGAAGATCAAGTTTGATCGCTCAAACTAACGGGCAAGAAACCAAAATTACCGAAGCCAAAATCCTCGCCACTTGGACAGAAGATGAAGCCAGAACCGCGAAGATCGATCGACGTGTCGCTCACTATACCGGACAAGCCGAACTAGCACAATCGATCCAAGAAGGTTTAGAAGCCAGAGCGCAAGGCAATATCGATGTCGCCACCGTTAAACTAGGTAAAGCCGTCAAACTCGCCCACGACTCTGGCAACGAAGCCACCGCCAAACTCCTGCGCTCCGTCGTCGATGTCGAAGATGCCGCCGCAGGTACCGTCAGAATCAAGCGCACGGTAGCTAAAGAAGATGAAATGATGCTAGAGACTCGATCGACCAAAACCGCCAGAATCCAGAAATAGTGGATGGTGGATGATGAATAGTAACAAAAGCACAGCAGAAAGCAGTCTGTGGACGTATAGTTCTTTCGGATCGCCAATTCCTATCTAATCCCCTTCACCATCTACCATCATCCACCATTGCCCCAAATGCAAACTTGTCCTAAAGGTCATAATTCAACAGAATCCGATTTTTGCTCTGAATGTGGGGCGAAAATTAAGGGATTGGGGATCGTCGCACTCGGCTCAAATCCCACCAATAAATCTACACCTGCTACTCAACTTTGCCCCGATTGCAGTACTCCCCATGAATCAGATAGTGGCAACTTCTGTGAGATTTGTGGTTATAACTTTCTCACTAGTGCCAAGGGTGGAGATCCTTTATCGAACTTCCCGCCGCCGATTAAATCACCAGCCAATATTGCAGCAACTGCCCCAACTCAGTCACCACTGGCTCATGCCGTTAGCCAGTGGCAGGCGATCGTTTCGATCGATCCGAGTTTAGCCACGCCTGACAGCCCCACAGCACCCACACAAGCACCAATCGTCATTGAGTTAAAGCAGCCTACTAATCCGATCGGACGCACTAGCCCAGCTCGCGCTATTTATCCTGAGATTTCGCTAGATTTTGATGATGCTGTGTCTTCTCGTCACGCGATTCTCACCCTCGCTCCCGATGGCTCTCTCGTACTTAGGGATATTGGTTCGTCGAATGGCACGATGTTAAATGGCAAGCAAATCGCCACTATGGCAGATATACCGCTCGCTTCTGGCGATGAAATTACGCTCGGACATTGGACAAGAATTAAGTTGATTAAATCAGTTGATAGTTGATAGTTGCTGTAGGGCAGCAGCTAAATCTGCGGCTGTGAGATAACGATCGCGCGATCGACGTTGGGTGACTTTATCGATCAGAGCTTGCACTTGGGGTGTGACGATCGCGACAGCAGCTAGATTGAAACGGTAGCCATCCGGCTGTAATTCGATAAAATCAGCGGGATTGCGTCCGGTGAGGAGAAAAATTAATGTCGGGCCGATCGCGTATAGATCCGACTGGGTGCAGGGTTGACCGTTATTTTGTTCTGGTGCCATGTAGTCGGGCGCGCCGATTTTGGTGCCGCCGAGGGTACCGATTTCTTTGACTGCGCCAAAATCGAGTAGGAATATCCGCCGATCGATCGTGCGGACGAGGATATTTGCTGGTTTGATATCGCGATGAATTAGTGGTGGTTGTTGCTGATGAATATAGCCTAAAATCTCACATAATTGCATCATCCAGTCGATCGCCTGGGCTAATGTTACTTGCCCCCGCTCCATCACGTACAGCTCCAAATCCTGCCCGTGGATGAGTTCCATCGCCAGATATTTGCGCCCAGATGCGACGAAGAAATCATAATATTCGGGAATACCAGGGTGGTGAAGACTTTGAAGGATTTTGGCTTCGCGTTCAAATAATTCCTGTGCTTTAGGAACTACTGCCATGTCTGCATTCATCTCTTTGAGTACCAGCAATTTAGCTGCATCCCAAGCGAGGTAGGTTGTACCCATTCCTCCTTGTCCTAAGGTTTTGAGGATCTGGTATTGATGAATCTGACGCTCGATCGTAATTGGCTGTCCGCAGTGGACACAAAAGAGTGTCTGAGGTGGATTATTTAGGTGTTCGCAGGGCACTATGGGTGGAACTGGTGCGACATCTAGTTGAATAGTTAATAACGCACCTGCTTTGGATAATTGAATCCGATCGCCATTAGTCAATAACACGCGTTCAATCGAGAGATCGTTGACAAAAGTACCATTGGCACCATGATTGCTGATTTCCCAGTAGCCAACACCTTGGCGCAAGCTAGTATAGCCGATCGTGGCATGAAGCCGCGAAATTGATGGTCGATCGATGACGACTTGATGTTCTGGAGATCGACCAATTTGAATCGGTGCTGGTGGGGTAAATTGCCACTGCTGGGAGATTTGACTCCGATGCTCATCCCACAACGAAATTTGAATATTTTTCATGCAGCCAGCGACAATTTGCTATCCACTAATTAGTAATCGAACTTGGTGTCAACAGCAACCGCCAATCAGCCACGTAGGAACGAGCATTACTATAAATAGAACTGCGCCGCCCGATGGTCGAGGCTAAATCGATCGCGGTAGAAATTTTGCCCTGACGATAGATACTAATAGCACGTTCGAGAGTGTGTCGATCGGCAATTTCTTGTAGTTCTAATTGCCAGTATCGCACCTCGGCTTGAGTGTGTGCATAGAGTGCCCTCCCTGGGGCGATCTGATTGGCGATCGCAATGGCTTGAGCGAGATTACCTTTACTAGCTACCGCGATGGCATTAGCGAGGATCGGTCGATCTTCGATCGTCTGAATTTTGGCATTCCACTCAGCTACAGAAGTGGTAATTTCTTCACCCAGCGGTCGATCGATCGCGATCTTCCCTGCCAGACGCACAGCCGCTTTGAGATTGGCTAGCGACTCACCCGTGCTAACTATTTGTCTAGCTTTGGCGAAGATGACGCGATTATCGATGGTTTCGATCTGCCGACTCCAGGTCGAAATCTCCCCCTGAATTGTTTGTCCGACATCACTTTGAACGGGGACTTGTTTGGCAGTTGCGATCGCTAGAGCCAGGGTTGCTGGTTGCTGGAAGCTAGCGATGCTTTTTGCCCACTGGAGTTGGGTTTGCTGTTTGAGCATCCCTTGCCAGTTGGATTGTTTCGCCCGCGCCAAGGTATAAATCGAGCTATTTTTGGGAATTTTTTTGACCTGAGCGACAGCATCCATCAGTGCCAGCATGTGCTGTTTGCCCGCCCAGACGTGAGCTTGATTGAGTTTGACCCAATCTTGTGCTTCTGGGTAAACCGACACGTCCTGGGGCACTTTTTGGACGATCGCGATCGCCTCATTAAAATTCCGATTTTTGTATAGCTCGACGCTCAACTGAACTAGATGTTTACTCCATTTACTCCGCAGAGTTTGCCCTTGTTGATAAACATAAGTTGTGGGGTTGATTTGGTTTGCCAGTTTCATCGCCTTAAAGATTGGTTCTGGCTGTTTAGGTAAAGGTGCTTCGACTACTTGAGCTTTTTTCTCGGCTGTGACTGCTAATTTCAGCCGCTTGGCACGTTCGGCATCACCATCACTCTGTTTTTCTTCTAGTGCGTCTTTTGCCTCTTGGAGCTTGTCCCATCCATCTCGTTCTTGGGCGAGCGAGGATGCCATTTTTTCATACTTGTAGGTAGTCCAGTAGGTGCTCCGCATCCGCTGTACTGATTGGAGGATGCCAAATGCTTGATTCCATTCACCGCTTTTCATCGATCGCTCAAATTTGGCATCGATGCTGGCACTAGCTTGAGCTTGACTCGACCATTTGGCGATCGTTGCTTGGGTGCGATCGTAGATGGGGCTACTAACTGGAATAATCTTCAGCGTCGCGATCGCCCGATCGATATTACCTTCATCCACTTGCTTGCGGCCAATTCTCATCAAATCCTCAGACCAGGATTCGATCGATCGTTGTGCTTCCCTATAGAGCGGGTGACGATCCGTCCACCCTTTGACTAGTTCGACGGCACTCCGCAGCTTTGGTACTTCTTTAGTGTCAGCCCCAACTTGAGCGCAGTAGAGCCGTTCGCCGTCTGTTGAGATGGGGACAATCCCCTGACAACTAGGTGTTGGTGGCACGGCAATCAATAACAAATAACTAGTAATCCCCGTCCCACCTACCATTACCGCTAGAACTGCCCAAAATGCCGACCAAGGATCGAGATTTACTCTCGGTAAATTGAGCTTGCTAATTGGAGAGATCGCATCGCTCAAGAAACTCTCCAGATGAGTATTGATACTACTGTTGCTCACTTCTGGCTGCCGATCGCGATCCCCATAACCAATAATATTGTTGTTGGTTTCGATCTGTTGACTTAGAGGCTCTGGTAAAGCGACATTACCTTCGTGGGGCGGACTTTTCGATGATTTTTTGGGCTGAATTTTTTTCCATACGGCGGTCAACTGATTGCCGATCGCTTGTCGTTTACTGTTTTCCATTCACGTTTCTTCCTAGAAATCTAAGTTATTAAATGTATTGTGAAAATATATTTTTTATAGTTTATGACTAGCCTAAGCTGTTAGTCATTTAATCTACTGGTTGAGAAAAGGCAGAAGGCACAAGGCAGAAGGCATAAGGCATAATCGACAATGTGATTTAAATGTTCGACAGCCTATTACTCTCCTAAGATGGATAATAATTACGTTCGCGTAGCTTTAGAGCCTAAAAATCGCCGCTGCACTTAGGATTAAAGTATCAAAAATTACATTCTTTTAAAGTTCGACATTATTACCACTGATTTCAAGATTTACCAGTCAGGATTGGCTCCTAAACCACCGATCGCATCCGATCTGAGTTTGACTTTGGATATTTATTTGAGTATCTTAGCACTTACAATAGTATTTTCAGTTACGTTGAATAATAGCGAACTATTTTTGTCAATTTTATCCAACTTTTAGAATATGACGACTGCTATTATTGACAATCAGGCACTCTTAAACCTAGACCTATCGCCGATCGCCGCTTCGATCGAGCAATGGTTGCTCACTCAGCCCAAACAATTCGATCTAGAGCTGCAACTGGCGATCGACTATCCCCAAGAACCAGAAGATCCGCGAGAATTATCAGAAATCCCCGAAGTCCGACTGTGGTTTCTGCGTCTGGATGCCCGTTACCCATACATACCACTGATTCTCAATTGGCAAGCGGGAGAACTCGCCAAATATGTAGCCATGCTCGTTCCCCACCAATTTAGTCGCAAGGACGGAATTCAGTACAATCCTGAAGCCTTGGAAATTTGGGTGATGCACCGGATTTTTCTGCTGACAGATTGGTTGAATCATCAGCAGGTAGAAGATCGATCCAGGCTCAAGTTTATGACACAAATGCTCGGCTACGAGTTAGACGATGGATTGTTTGAATTGTTAGAAGCAAAAAAACCGTAATCGTTCATTCCTCACACCCACAGCTTAAACAAAGGCAATGAAAGCACAAGTATTCCGTGGAGTCAATCGACTCAGCTATGAAGATGTCCCTGTCCCCGAACTAGCCGCAGATGAAGTCTTAGTTCGGGTGAAGGTGGTGGGTTTGTGCCAGTCAGACATCAAAAAAATCCTCTATCCGCTCTACGAACCGCCACGGATCTTTGGACATGAAACTGCTGGAGTCATTAGTCAGGTAGGTGCTGATGTCCGAGATTGGCAAGTCGGACAGCGGGTAGTGGTGATGCACCATATTCCCTGTATGCACTGCAAGTACTGTCTGCATGAAAATTATTCCATGTGTGATGTCTACAACAATGTCACCACAACGGCGGGATTTACGCCTAGTGGCGGCGGCTTTGCGGAATATGTCAAGGTTCCAGGACATATCGTCCGTAATGGCGGCTTGATCCCGATTCCCGATCGCGTTACGGACGAACAAGCGAGTTTTGTCGAGCCGACAAATTGCTGTCTCAAGGCTGTCAAGAAAGCCAATATTCAAGCTGGAGATACAGTCTTAATTACCGGAGCAGGCCCGATCGGGTTAATGTTTATTATGCTAGTCCAGCATTTTGGAGCTAGAGCTATCTCGACGGACTTAATTCCCTCCCGTGTCGAAAAGGCTCTCTCTGTGGGGGCTGAAGCCGCCTTCAACGCCCGCGATCCCGATCTCACTGCCAAAATTCAAGCATTAACTGGCGGCATGGGTGTAGATACATCAATCCTCGCCGTACCCAGCGACAAAGCCTTTTTTCAAGCCTTAGACTGTACCCGCAAAGGTGGGAAAATTTTGTTCTTTGCTGAGTTCCCCGATGAGTTGGAAATCCCAATTAATCCCAATGTATTGTATCGACGAGAGATCGATCTGATGGGTAGTTATAGTTCTTCGTTCAAAGTTCAGGCTTTATCTGCCGATTTAGTTTTTAACCACAAGATTGATGTTGATGCCTTGATTAGCGATCGCTATCATCTCAAAGATTTAGATAAAGCGGTAGCTCAAGCCACTAAACCAACAGCAGAGACTTATAAAATCTTGTTGTATAACGATTAGTAATATGTAGATCTGTAGGGGCGGGTTTGCGAGATCGATCGCGAATACAACGACAATTATGGTACAAACAAAGCCCCCACCCACAATTAACTTTTAGATCGGATTTTCGTGATGTTGGAATGAATCGATCGTGAGACTTTAAACCCACCAATAACCTGTAGGGGTAATGCCTCGTGCTTACCCCACATCGATGAGGGTACCCACTTATAGGCACCCCTACAGATTCTAGATCGCGATCGACAAATATATGAATTTTATTGAATCGCGATCGCTTTTAAATCGATCTAACTCAGTATTTTCGTGATATTGGCATGAATCGATCGTGAGACTTTAAACCCACCAATAACCTGTAGGGGTAATGCCTCGTGCTTACCCCGCATCGATGAGGGTACCCACTATAGTACGAATTAGGGCATAAATCACTGCCAAAATTAGCCCGATCGAGTTTTTTTCTCCACCACGAAATTTTACCCAAACTAGTTACCTCACTTATGACTCCAATCGATGCCAACAGTCCCTTAGATATTATTTTCGTCCCAGCTCAGACAGGTAAGCCGATTGGGACGATCGTGGTTTTGCATGGTTGGGGTGCCAATCATAACGATCTCGGCGAACTCGTGCCGTATTTTAAGCTACCTGAATATCAATTCTTGTTTCCCAATGGTACCTTCGACCATGAATATAGCGACACGGGGAAGATGTGGTATTCATTTACAGGTGCGGGACAGTTAAACGATCGCAGCCTCACCCAATTAGCTACTAGTCGGGAAATTTTGACAACCTGGATCGAGTCTCTACCAGCATCTACAGGTATCCCACTCGATCGCACTTGGATTGCAGGATTCTCTCAGGGTGGGGCGATGACGCTGGAGATCGGGCTAGATTTGCCTGTGGCGGGTCTGATCGTCCTCAGTGGTTACTTGCATCAAAACCGAGCCAAACCACCTCAATCGGCTCCTCCCGTCCTGCTGGTGCATGGCAGACAAGATGATGTCGTCCCGATCGCTGCTGCCCAAAAAAGTCGCCAAATCCTGACTCAGTGGGGCGTTGATGTCCGGTACCAAGAGTTTGATATGGGACACTCGATCGCGCCTGAAGTTTTGGAAGCAGTGAGAAGTTTTGTTACCAACTAACCAAAATTCTCAGCAATTATCAGTAATTTTGTTAATTCTGACGCGATTATTGGGTAATAATAACTAGTAAGGCTAAGATAAAATGTAGCTGCTATGTGCTGTATTTGTACGGAGGTTTGACCTATGACCACGATCGAAATGTCTAAACGGAATACTATCCCCAATCTAACTACAGAAGAAGTAGAAGCACTAGCCCTGCGGTTGGAAAGCGATGACTATGGGAACCCGTTTGATGGATTGCAAGATTGGCATTTCCTCCGCGC
>JAJAZF010000177.1 GCA_026785875.1 Chamaesiphon sp.
TCATCAGCCATTAATAAAACATTCGCATGGTTAACTTCTTTTGCCGATTTTCGTCCATTTTTACTAATATCTATTAGTTCTTGCCGTTGCTCGATCGTGAGCTTTATTCTATACTTGAGGTTGGGATTGCTCATGGCTTCGTTCGCATAGCGTCGGCTCTGCCGAATCGATAACTCTTACCCACAATTTTAACCTGGACGCGCTAGTAGGGTGGGCAGTGCCCAGCAGCATTCGGTTTCAGGCGTTATCAATTTGATACATAGTTGCAACGACCTACTTGCGTGATGGCATAACTCACATCTTGCACCAGAGAAACAATCTCCAGTTAATTGGTTAAAGGTTAACGAGCAACGGCTAAAGGCATGTACTCATCAGTGCTACGCTACTGTGCCGTGACGCTCTTTTACCCATTTTCTCACATGAAGATCGATCGAAGTATTTGGGGCAAGATATGAGATAATTCATCTTCTATCCATACCTGAAAAACCGATTCTTTGTTTCGATAGTCACCCCCACAACAAGGGATTGATAAACTTTCGAGGCATCAAGGGCATAATGAAGTAAAGACTACCGACCGTAGACTTCGCCAACGGCAACCAGTTATCTCTATCTACTAGCCACTAACTCAAAATATGGCAGCGACAAATTTTCGGGACTACTACGCGCTCTTTGGAGTAAACAAGAACGCCAGCGCAGATGAGATCAAAAAAGCTTATCGGCGACTAGCGCGTAAATATCATCCAGATCTCAATCCAGGCGATAAAACTGCTGAAGCAAAATTCAAAGAAATCACCGAAGCAAATGAAGTGCTCTCGGACGTGGATAAACGCAGTCAATACGATCGATTTGGACAGTACTGGAAACAATCCGAACAACCCAGAACTAATCCACGATCCAACAACAGTAGAACTCCTGGGAACAATCCGCCCGGCGACTTTAACACGGTTGACTTTGGACAATACAATAACTTTGATGATTTTGTCAATGAACTTTTAGGTCGCTTTAATAATTCTAGTAATCCTCAGGCTGGCACCAAGGCGACTGCAACCAAGAATGGATCTGATGGTTTCACTGGCAATACTAACACGAGTAATTCGTCGAGCAACCTCGGTGGAGATCGTGAGGCAACAATTAGCCTCTCCCTCACAGAAGCCTATAAAGGTGTCCAAAAGAGCTTTAATCTCGGCACTGAAACGATCAAAGTGCGGATTCCTGGTGGTGCCAAAGCCGGAAGTCGGATTCGCGTCCGTGGTAAAGGGAATATCAATACCTACAACAAACAACGGGGAGACTTATACCTCACGGTAGAATTGCAACCGCATCCCTTCTTTCGGCTCGATGGCGAACAACTGATCTGTGAAGTCCCTGTGACCCCCGACGAGGCTGTTCTAGGTGCTCAAATTGAAATTCCTACCCCAGACGGCATGGTCACTGTTAATGTCCCTGCTGGAGTGCAATCTGGTCAATCTCTGCGACTGCGTGGCAAAGGCTGGGCAAATCCCCGAGGCGAACGCGGCGATCAATTAGCCAAAATCGCGATCGTTACGCCCAAAAGCCTCACTCCCACCGAGCGCGAATTGTACGAAAAAATCCGCACCAGTCGCACCTCGAATCCCCGCAATCACTTCAATCAAGTCACTCTTTAGGGAATAGGGGAGCGGGGAGCGTCAGCAATGAGTATTCGGATTTATGGTAATCGAGAGTTGAAAACCTTGCCAGGACTGGAAACTAGACCCACACCTGCGCGAGTCCGACAGGCTGTATTTAATATCTGGCAAGGATCGATCGCGGGTTGTCGCTGGTTGGATCTGTGCAGTGGGAGCGGTGCGATGGGTGCTGAAGCGTTATGCAGAGATGCCCTGATGGTAGTAGGCATCGAAAGATCGAGTGCAGCTTGCACGACTATCGACCAAAATTGGCTAAAAGTTACGGGAGACTCCCAAAAGTTTCAACTCCTGCGCGGCGATGTAGTCAAACGATTAGCCGATTTAAACGGACAAAAATTCGATCGCATTTATTTCGATCCACCTTATGGGGGAGAACTATATCAGCCAGTGCTAGCAGCGATCGATCGCCATGAGTTGTTGGCTCCCACGGGAGAGATCGCTGTAGAGCATAGTCCTAACCCCCAGATAAGTAACCTACCCGCAATGCTGCCGACACTCGAACTCTGTCGGTACAAAGCATATGGAAATACCGCAATTTCCTTCTATCAGCTCAGGAAATAGACGCTAAATGGACAAGCAGACAAGCAGAATCAAAAATTCCGCCGTCCGATCCCCGATCCAGCTACAAACCGATTTGGTTGCCGCGCTTGTACTGCATGTAAGCCGCCACAAACAAGCCACTGAGAGTAATGAAAACTAAACCGAGGACGATTCCAGACAGTAA
>JAJAZF010000178.1 GCA_026785875.1 Chamaesiphon sp.
AACTGAGAGCGATCGCAATCTCCTAGCTACAGTACCAGATTCTAACAACATCGAATCAGGGAGTATTCCACCTGAGCAAGAACAGCCTAGTCTAGAAGTGACTAAATTACCTCAAGTACAGCAAGAGATAGCTTCAGAGTATTATCATAATCTTACTCACTTCGCTACTAAATATCAGGTAAAAACTGTAAATGTTACTAAAGATTCGATTAATTATAATCGAGGAAGCGACGAGAAAATCGTAATTTTAGAAGAAGCTCAACGTGGTAATTATTGGATATTTAGTTATGATGAATATATCTATTTAGTCCCAGCGGAAGATAAATATATCAATCAACATAGCTACACGATCGCTAGTACAATTTTTGAGGGACATAACTATACTCCTGATTATCAAAAAATTCAGCTACTAAAACCAGCAATAGTATCGATCGATACTACTACTAATCCCCAAACATGGCGACTGCAACAACAGGGCAAATTAGCATTTTCATAAATGCCCAAAGTCTGCTTTAAATAGTTGACAGTTGACAGTTGATAGTTGACAGCTTGCACTGAGCGTAGCCGAAGTGTTAACAGCGAGGTTTTTAGGATGGGGATTTCAACCCCTAGTCTGCGTTAAAATCAAACTACCTAGAGTATCAGATTGAGAGGTAATCGCCCATGACTGCTATGATCACCACCTCACTACCTGTCATCACCCATCGACAGGCTACTTGGGAAGAGTATCTTCACCGTGTCGAAAATCCTCAGAGTGAATTAGAACGTGTTTTTTTTAATTGCGGAGCAATGTGGATTGAGGATATGGGTAACGAGGGTATCAACCATTCAAGGTTCAACAAACTGCTGACAATGATCTTGTATAGCTGGTTTACCAAGCAAGCAAATGTTAAATTCGATTTGCTGGGGGGTTGTGTGCTAGAAAAAACCCAATATCAAGGAGCTGCACCAGATGAAGTTGTATATATTGGCGGCAATGCCCCCCGATATCAAGCTGGTGAATCTCGTCGAGTCAACTTAAATCGATGGCGAGTGCCAGATTTAGCCGTTGAGATTGCCGATACCACTTTAGCCAGTGATTTGGATGAAAAGAAACAACTATATCTAACCTTAGCAATCCCTGAATATTGGGTAGTAGATGTGCGCGGAAAAAGAGTACTGGCTTTTCGATTAGTGGATGGCAAATATCAAGAATGTATCGAATCTGTCGCTTTGGTAGGATTGCCAATCGAGTTATTAGAACGAACATTGGAACGGATGGATGATGACAATGGTAATGTTGCCATGTGGTTTGCATCCCAAATTCAAAATTTGCCAGTAATATCGATCGAATGAGATTTTTAGAGTATGCTGGAGAAAGCGGGTTTGAATTGATTTTTTAAGCCAACATTATCGATCTCGTAACCCCGCCCCTAAGAGTTGATTATCTAAATTTGGGAACTATATAGTTGTATCGATCGTTAATTTGACTATGACAGAAGTTCGTACCGTCGCCAGACAGATTCAACAATTAGAAATTTATCTAAATAATCTCGTCTCTTCTCTGATGCGAGGAGAGCTTCCTGTCAATCTCCAGCCTGTCACCCAAATTTTTGATAATGCGATCGCAGCCATTCCCCCGATTCTGAATCTACCCCAAGCTCGATTCATCGAATTATACAACGATCTCCCACATCTATTTACCGCCTACGCGATCGATGTCACCCTCAGCGAAGATAGCTATCACCGCCAAACTAATGATATCCTTTTTCATCGCTTTGCACGGGGAAACTATTGGATTATCCCTACTAAAGTAGAATTAGATAAAGGATGGTTAGTCCCCAACCCTCTCAAAGGTTTATCACTCGATCGAATGCCATCCTTAGCAGCTAGTTTCGATCGAGATATTATTCCCTCATCTACCAATAGTAGTTGTCTTTTAGTCGCACCTGCACTAGTCCAAATCTTACCCATAGTCGCACCGCTGACGTGGAAACTAGTAGAGCGCGGTAAACTAACCACTACTCAAGTTCAGCAATCCGCCGCTACAACTAATGTAATTGAAAGTCTAGTAGAGAAATTAGTAAAATTAAACGATCGGCTCTTGCAAATCGAACGAAAGTCAGTCACAACCGAAGTTATGAAAACTTTAACCGATCGGCAAGAACAGTTACAATCGATTAGTGCTAAAATTATCGACCAATTAGCCACAAAACAGCAAGAAATATTATCACTCAAGTCTGAGCTAGCTCAATCTAGCGATCGATCTTCAAGCCAAGAGCGAGAAATAACTGCCTTAAAAAGTCAGATCGCATCGATTGTTACTAATGTCGGCTCTAATTCTGCCCAAGCGATCGCCACAAAGGAAATTACATCGCTTAAAATCGATCTAGAAAAGCTCAAAGTAGAGTCTCAAAATTATCATCTGCAAAATCAAAGTAATCGAGATCTACTCAAACAGATTAAATCCCTAGTCGCCCAAGAAGTAGCTAATCTCCAGCCAGTTTTAACATCTAAACAAATAGAAACTATCGACGCTGAAATTATTAATTTAGCTCCACCACAATCGCTCTCATCACCACCTGCACCAGTAGTTGATGCTAATAATATCCCAGCTCCTTTCGCTAGAATCTATAACTCTGGGAAAGCTGATTTTCTGCGCGCTTATATGGTCTCAACAGCAGGTTTTATCAGGATAAATCGTCAGATGGTCGAACTTGTAGAAGCTAATACCGGACTTTATTGGGTCATTCCATTTACGGATAGGCTTCACTATTTAGTTCCCAAAATCGATTTTCCTAATAATGATAAATATCTTGAGGGACTGGCATTACTATTTGATGGTATGAATGACACCACCAGCTTTAGTCTATTTAAACCCGCGATCGTCACCATTACTAAATCCAATCTGCCAAAACAGTGGCAACTACAACAAAAAGGCTATTTAGATCCTAAGCTAACGATCGATTAAGGTACGATTTAGCTCAATCGCCCAGGTAGAGGTAGGGTGTGTTAGGTACCAGCCGTAACGCACCAGTACATGGATTCTAAAGATCTGATCTAGGATCGCGGTAAGATGTGAGCAACATTCAACCCAAACTCGATCGTAAATGTTAAAATCTACAACTATAGCTAGGGGTGTCCGAAACCAGTCGGGCTGAGAACATACCCTTGCACCTGAGACTGGGTAATGCCAGCGGAGGGAAGCTGTTTATGATAGGAAATTGATTATGCGTGCTGAATGGATTGCGAAACGTAGTGGACAAGCCAATGTCTCCCAGATGCACTATGCGCGGAAAGATGTAATCACCGAAGAAATGGACTATGTTGCCAAGCGCGAAAACCTCCCTGTGGAACTGATCCGCTCGGAAGTTGCGCGTGGACGGATGATTATCCCCGCAAATACCAATCACCCAAATTTGGAGCCGATGGCGATCGGGATTGCATCTCGCTGTAAAGTGAATGCGAACATCGGAGCCTCTCCAAGTTTTTCTAACATGCAGGAAGAGGTAGATAAACTCGCCCTGGCAGTGAAATATGGTGCGGATACCGTGATGGATCTCACCACTGGTGGCGGTAATTTAGATGAGATTCGGATCGAAATCATCAAAAATTCTCCCGTGCCCATCGGTACTGTACCGATTTATCAAGCTTTAGAAAGCGTCCACGGTAGTGTCGAAAATCTTACCCCCAATGATTTTCTGCACATCATCGAAAAACATGCCCAGCAGGGGGTAGACTATCAAACTATCCACGCTGGGATTTTGATCGAACACTTACCTCTAGTCCGCAATCGGTTGACAGGCATCGTCTCTCGTGGCGGTGGGATTTTAGCGCGGTGGATGCTGCATCACCACAAGCAGAACCCCCTCTATACCCACTATGATGACATCATCGAAATTTTCAAAAAATGCGATGTGTCCTTTAGTTTGGGTGACTCCCTGCGTCCTGGTTGTACCCACGATGCTTCTGATGAAGCTCAACTAGCCGAACTCAAAACTCTAGGCAATCTCACCCGTCGCGCTTGGGAGCATGACATCCAAGTGATGGTAGAAGGGCCTGGACACGTCCCAATGGATCAGATCGAGTTCAACGTCAAAAAGCAAATGGAAGAGTGCTCAGAGGCTCCCTTCTATGTCTTAGGCCCACTTGTCACCGATATCGCTCCTGGTTACGACCATATCACCTCCGCGATCGGTGCGGCAATGGCTGGCTGGTATGGTACCGCGATGCTCTGCTATGTGACTCCCAAAGAGCACCTGGGTTTACCCAATGCTGAAGATGTCCGCAATGGTCTGATCGCCTACAAAATCGCCGCTCACGCTGCTGATATCGCCCGTCACCGTCCAGGTGCTCGCGATCGCGATGATGAGCTATCCACAGCGCGTTACAACTTCGATTGGAATCGTCAGTTTGAACTCTCCCTCGATCCCGAACGCGCGAAGGAATATCACGACGAAACTCTCCCCGCAGATATCTACAAAACTGCCGAGTTCTGTTCGATGTGTGGCCCTAAATTCTGCCCGATGCAAACCAAAGTCGATGCAGAAGCATTGAATGAGTTAGAGAAGTTCTTAGCCAAGGAAAAAGAACCTTCTAGCATCGGCTAACTCGCTTCTAGTGAACAGTTGACAGTTGACAGCTTGCACTGAGCGTAGTCGAAGTGTTGACAGCGAAAAGTGCTGATGGGCACTGGTCGGGTACCCCGCCCAGTTGGGTACCCCGCCCAGTGTTCTTGGGCTTTGCCCTGCTTGGGTTCGTTCCATGGTCGGGGAACCCGACCGGACGATACGGTGGTACAGGCAAGTGAAGCACCTTTTCAAGAGAGCGAAGTTGTTAAGTGGGAGATTTAAACTCCCTCTTAACAACTATCTGCCCAAAGGCAGGAGGCTCTAAACCCCTACTGTTTGGTAAAATTAAAAAAACCCCTGTAAGGTAAGCCCTACAGGGGTTTTTTTACAGGGGTTTATAATTGTCGATCTCAATTATTAGTCTAGGTATCATTTTGTTGACTTAACCAATGATATTGTCTGCCATCCAGCGATAAGCAGACTCAATATTATCGAGTGCTTGGGGCAGAATTTCGATGCTGTAATTCATACCTTGGGCTGCTGGAGCTTGCTTCTAAGTGCCTCTAGTGCTGGAATAGCTGCAACCGAGTGGCCCTTTTCTAGTTCATTTAGCCCCTGTCTAATGCCAGCAGTGGTTTCTAGATACTCAATCCGGTTGAGCAACTCCTGATAGCCTTCGGCACTTTGGACTACTAGCTCGGATACTCCATTAATAGTGAGGACTAATGGTGACTTTGTGCCTTTAAGTCGATCGATGAAGCTAGCAGTGTTACGCTTGAAATTGGAAAGAGAGTTGATATCTCGATTGAGGTCTAGCATAAAATTTGCATCAGATATCATGCTTGTATGATGCCATACTACTTCGATCGATGTCAAATCCGATTGCCTGTAAAAAACACGATCGAGTACAGTTGATGATGCCCTTGGAGCGATCTAAATTCACTAAAAATCAGATTTTTAGATCAAAATTTTACCCGACTTGGCTCAACTACTTTGACAACTCGATCGAGTGGGTGTTTGCGTTTTTTGCCTGAAAATACATTGACTTGATACACGATCGCATTGGTAATATCTAGCGCAGTCATCCAGCCACTCTTGCGGTGGTAGGCTCCCGTTTCAATATTCAGCCAACCTGGTCCTTGAGCGACTTCACCCGGGCGAACGCCTGGGAGTGTAAATGTAATTGTATGTCCGGTAATAATCACTTTATCGGGAAAATAAGGGAAATGATTACTCAGAAACTTTTCTCTAATCCAGCAAAATTGCTCGTTGTTTTGCTGATCCAGCGATTTAAATGGATCGACTCCGGCATGAACCAAAAATACATCACCCAAATCTATATAAGATGGCAAACTCGCAAACCAATCAAGATCGTCTTGCGGAATTCCGGCATCGCCATAACTCTCTAGCGTAGTATCACCGCCAGATGGCAACCAATGACGCAGCGACATCTCATCGACAACTCCATTATTGAATGATGTCAATAACATCACTTCATGGTTGCCCATCAAACAGGAATAATTGTGTTCCCGAATCCATTTTACTACCTCAGCACTCTTGGGGCCTCGATCGATTACATCTCCCAGAAAATACACCCGATCTTCAGGCGAAATCTTACAAAAATCAATCAGTTGGCATAAGCCATCGAAATGACCGTGAACATCTCCGATGGCGATTTTTCGGGGTTTGGTGCTGTGCTTTTTTTGAAATAAATTAAACATAGAGTGGTTGGTGCTAGATGATATCAGTCGAGGAAAGACCGATCTGTCAACCGGATCATAGATAGTATTTACACTCTGGACGTGAATAGCTCATTGATGACGCTATTTCATCATTATTGCTCAATTCCTCGCTTGAATAACTAAATCGAGTCTTTAGCTGAGTCGAATCGCCGACAACTGGCGTAGCCTCACCTTTGCTGCGGATCGCCCCAAAACCCGATCGAACTAACGTGGTATTTACCGATTGAGCGCGGCTTGTGGAGAGCGATTGGGGAATAGTTGTTGGCGATAGTTTTCGATCCAGTCTGGATCGAAAAAGACGATTGTTATCGTCACAGCAGCGCATAAACCGATCCCAGTAGTTAGGAATAAGCATAAATTAATCGCTCGGCTGAGTCGGAATTTTGAAGTTGATTCTACCTCATCGACATCTGGTTCATCTCGATCGAGCGTTACCAGTTGACTACTGCCGATTTTGGCAGTTTTTGGGGATACTTGACACGACATCAGTACCAAGGAGATATTATCATCACCATTTTGGCGATGAGCTAAAGCTAACCAAGATTGGACGGCTTCAGTGAGGGGAAGATCCGTATCAAGAATTCGCTCTGCGTAATCTTGCCAAGAACTTTCGACGAGATGCCGATCGCTCAAACCGTCCGAACACAGTAATAAAATCCCATCCTCGATCGCCATAAATCTCTGGACAGTAGGTTTGAGTAGTTCTCCAGGCTTCATCCCCAAGGCTTGGGTGAGAGCAGTAGCATCGGGACGACTGGCACTATGCCAGGGCACATCTCGACCTTTCTTGACTTCGCGAGTCGCGATATCATCGTCGATGGTCAGTAGTTGACATCGCTGATGTGTAATCCAATAAGCACGACTATCGCCGACATGAGCAATGTAGATTTCATGGGAATTACCAACCCCAGTCGGGCTAGCAATTGTCTGGTTGACTTGGATCGCCATTACCATCGTAGTTCCCATCCGGCGACGATCTGCTCGTCCTTGGCTGTGATTTTGGGCAGTAATTGTATTATTTGCCACTCGGACGATCGCCCCGATCGTGCTACAGATTTGTTCGGGCGAGACTATTTCCCGACTATTAGTCAGATCTGCACATAAAGTCTGGGTCTGGATTTTGAGGAGTTTGACAGCCATTTGACTAGCAACTTCACCCCCTTCGTGCCCAGCCACCCCATCACAAATAATCGCAATTTTCCCACCTGTGGGATCGTGAGCTAATTCCAAGGGAGTTGGGTAATAAGAATCTTCATTGTGTTGGTGACTAGCCCCTGCATCCGTACCACCAGCAATTTGCCACCCCAAGGGTAATTGAGCGGCTTGTTCGAGCACGATCTGATTCAGTTGGGCGGCAACATCACGCAGGGACGCTTGTTCCGTCTGCATTTTGGTAAATATGGCACGTAACCGATCGGCGATCTCTGGAGCGGCACCTGGCAGGGTTTGGAGCCAGAGCGTACCGAGTCTAGAAAGAGTGACTTTAGTTCCTGTAGTATAGTCGGGCATCAATTCGCACAACCTCAGACACCAACCATCAACTCGGAGGTTGTCCATCACCACCAAGCTCGACAAGACACCAGTTCCCGCAAGTGGTGCCCAAAGATCGATCGCTTGCCATAACCAATATGCTTGATTTAGTGGTGTCGCTGTACTCCAAGCTGCGATCAGACTCGGGAGTAATTTGCCCTCACTATCGATCGGGATATTCTCCAACAGCGGAATTTCCACCGTTTCACCCGATCTTTTGACCGAACAAAAGCCGTGAATTTGGGGTAAATGAAGCTTGTATTGATAGAGATGAGCGTAGGCTAGAGCCTGACGCGGTAATGGAAATAGTACCTCTGGTGGTTCCTGGGGCTTGGTATCTAGCCACAATTGGGGAGAGATCGCATGATATCTATCTTCAACTAAGCTGTCAGCAGGAATCCAAGTTGCTTGCAGTTGAGCAGCCCAGAGATAGCGAGACATCAATGGTTGGGCAGTAGTCATAGTTTAGGAAATCGGGGGCAAAACATCTCGATAAATATGTCTGGCTAGCACAAAATTATCGCGATTAAGTCTACTGTCAACTGTCAACTGTTTAAATTGATGGCACCGTGAAATGAAACCGACTACCGCGATCTTTGCCCGCAGATTCCGCCCAAATTTCGCCGCCCCAACCATTGACAATTTGCCGACAGATCGCCAGTCCCAAGCCAGTTCCGCCCGCAGTCCGCCGCAGCGAACCTTCGGCTTGATAGAAACGTTCAAACACCATTTGTAATAATTCCGGTGCGATGCCGCGTCCGGTATCGGTGACAGTTACTTCGAGCATTGATTCAACGATCGAGGCTTCAATGCCGATCCGATCTGTACCAGTCGTAAATTTACAGGCATTATCGAGCAGTTTAGTCAGAACTTCCACCAACCATTCCCCATCAGCGCGTACGAAGGGCAAGTCGGTGGGAATATCCACGCTAATTTTCGGTAAATCTCGATTGTAGCGACGGGCGTTTAAACCACTCAGGGCGAGATCGATACATTCTTCGAGCGAAAGCGGCTCGGGATGCCATTGAATGCGTCCGCTTTCGAGCTGGGAGAGGGTGAGAAAGTCTTGAACGAGTTTCCGCATCCGTTCGGCATCTCCGAGCGCAGTGTTGAGCATTACTTGCCGCAGTTCGAGGGACATATCTGGTTCGGTTGCCAGACTTTCTAGACAGACTTGAATTGTTGATAGAGGTGTTCGCAGTTCGTGTCCGGTAATTGCGACTAAGTTGGCTCGGGTGCGATCGAGTGCTTCTAGTTGTTGGTTGAGGTATTCTAGGTTGGTATAAGATTCTGCTTGAATTAAGGTGCTACCGATTTGGGTCGCGATCGCTTCAACTAGATTGATGGTGTCATCCGACCATGGTAATGGGGATAGATGATGTTGATGTAGTTCGATCGTCCCCAAGATTTTATCTTGATGGAGCACTGGCACGATTAACCAGTCGGTGATGCCGAGTTTTGTCAGGGTTCGCTGCCACGTTTTGGTAATATTAACTTCGGCTAGAGATGTTGATTCGTGAGTTTTTATGACCGCTTTGAAGATGGGATTGTCTGCTAGGTTCCAAGCTTGACCGATTAAGGAAGGCAGTTCCGAATTGGCTAAATACTCATGGGCGATCGTCGTCGTGCGCTCATCTGCACGATACTGATAAATTAAGCACCGACTGACTTTAGTGGCTTTACCTATTTCCTGTGCTGCAACGTGGAGGATATCAGCCGAATTGAGCGAACGGCGAATTGCGCCAGTAATTGTATTGACTAACCGTTCCCGTTCTTCTTTTTCTTCGATCGATCGGTAAGCCTTGAGGAGTTTATATTGCCGCGCCTGTAAATATGTCACCAATCGCTGCACAAAAGCATCAGCACTGGCTGAATTGTCTTGGGGGATGGTGGGGACAGATAGTAAGTATTCCTGCTTCGCCTGGAGGATTTTAGCAGCCAATTCGGGACGATAACCTTGAATTCGATCGAGTAGAATCTGTGCGGCGGTAATAGTGACTTGTCGATCGAATGTCCAGATCCCTTCAAACCTTCTGGATGGGTCGATTTCTGGTAAAACCGGATCGTCCGAAGGCGGGCTGATTTTTTCCCGACAGATCAGGCAAGCGGATGACTGAGCACCAATTGCGATCAGATGCCACTCAGTTGCTAGAGCATCAGTGCTACTAAATGGTACCAACTCATACTCTTCTAAGCGATCGCTAAATTCAGTATCTGGTGCAGCCAGAACATATACTTGGTCGCTAATTTCTCCCAACCGCCGATAGCGATGAGCTTCTTGACGGTAAAACTTCTCTTGCTGAAAACTGGCAATCAGCAACGGTCGATCTGTACCTGCGAGTACCCGATCTTCCATGGCGTGCGATAGAGCCGTAAGGGAAGATTTAAAGTACAAGTGCGACCTGATGTGGGGCATTTGCCGCAGTAACTCGCTTAAAACTGATTGTGGATTGCTCACTATAATTTTTTTCCCCTAGGGCTGCGGCAGGGTGGGGCGGCGAACACCACTGTCAAGTCCACCGATCGAAGTCAGGACAGTAGGATCTTGGGTTTACCGATTTCCATAGTACAGAAAAATTAGACCTAATAGCTACTGGATCGGGTTTTCACGCCGATAGCTTTACTATTATTTACCATAATTAATGCCCGATGACTCTGGCGTGCCAGCAATTAAGGTCGAAACAGTGGGAATTCTATAAGTAACTCGGAACTACTGAATATATTTAGTAGTCAGTGTGACGATGAAGTGTCAAAAGTAGCCTCATCCAGCAACTCCTCAGCCAAATGCCATAAATTTGGTACTGACATCATCAAGAGCTATTGAGCCACGATCGCATTTTAATTAGTCCGATATTTGCTGATGCTCAGTGGGTTTGCGGGTTAACCTTAGACCCAGATGTCAAATTCGTGGTATCTTACCACAGAGTCCTCAAGTGTTAATCTTTCGCGGCAAACAGCAACAATCCGATCTGGATGTTCATCTTAAATGAGTGCTAGCGATCGACTCTTACAGCTAATTGCCCATTGTAATGCTCCATAGTAGTGCAATTGGTTACAGTCACTGCTATGCTTTGGCGCAGCCGCTGCCTCATCCCAAAGCAGAGACGACCGCAGCCATTGGCAGCCGGATGAATCGAATAGATCGATGGCTGGCGATTACCTTTGCCAACAGCGATAAGGCGAACGGTATACTTGCCAAATGAGTTCACTGTCAGGAATGTAATATAGTGAGATTTCAGTTTTTACTCTTTAGTGTCTTTAGTTTCTGTCTGTTAGCTGTCCCTGCTGATGCTGGTCAATTAGCATCATGGAAGTTCGATCCAATTAGAAATCGGTTAGATTTTAAGACTGATGCTGGGGTTCAGCCCAAAGCAGTCATGCTATTTAATCCGACTCGCCTAGTCATCGACTTGCCAGGAATCGGGTTTGGGAAACCAACGATCACCCAAAGATTGACAGGCAACTTCAGATCGTTGCGAGTAGGTCAATTTGACAGCAGTACTACCAGGCTAGTCTTGGAACTACAGCCAGGATATACCCTCAACCCCAAACGAGTCCAATTTACTGGCGAAAATCCGATCGATTGGTTTGTGACTATTCCAGTTCCCGAACGTGGAGCGACGACGATCCCAACCCTATCCCCAAGATCGAATTTGCCCAGATAATCCGCATCATAGGAGTAAGTATTGTGAGATCCAACTGGTTATTACCCAGCGTTTTTAGTTTCCTGATGGTATCACTGCCAGCAACAGCCGCAGAAATCCTGTCGTGGCAGTTTAATGCGACCGAAAATCGGATTGACTTTACGACCAATACAGCGGTGAAACCTGAAGCCCAAATGCTGGCTAACCCCAGTAGATTGATCGTCGATCTGCCAGAGACTAGGCTCAATCAGCCTACGTCTTCCCAAATCCTCAGCAATGGTATTAAGTCACTCAGAGTAGGTCAATTTGATATCGATCGCACTAGGATGGTTTTAGAACTAGATCCTGAGTACACTATCGATCCTCAACAAGTACTGATCCAAGCCAGTAGCTCCAAGCAATGGTCGATCCAACTTCCCACTCCCCAACCCATCAAATCTTTTGGGCGTAGTGCGCCAGTTGGCGCTGTCGCCGTTTTCAATGAAAATGGTCAAGTTGTCGTAGCACAACCCAATCGTCCGAAAACCATCGTTAGGAATACTGCCAATACCTCAGTTAATTATATTGCGCTCGATCCCACTCGGACGGGAATTTTGGTTCAAGCCGATCGTCAGAGTCGGACGCAGCTCCAGTATCTAAGTGGGTTGGATATTCGCTCTGGGAGTTACCGGATTACGATTCCCAATGCGAGATTGGCTCCTGGCTACCAAGTTCCTAGCGAATCACAGCGGTATCTGACTGTTAGTGCTCAAGGAGACGATCTTGCCATCCTCGTTCGTCGTGCCGATGGGGTAAAAGTTGATATCGTCCGTCAGTACCTGGACAACCGTTGGGTATACTTACAGCCGCTCTCAGGCGGAGCTACAACCCGAATTGCGGTCAACCGTCCGCCAGTGGATGTCCCAATCGATGTCCCCAAAGCTAGCGACCGTCCCGCGCCCAAACAGGATACTTCACCTCCAGTTCGGCCGAATAATGGCCGAGTCCTCGTCATGCTCGATCCTGGACATGGTGGTAAAGATCCTGGGGCAATTAGTCCGGGTGGTTTACGTGAAGTAGATGTAATTTTACCAGTTGCCAAAAGAGTCGCCGAAATTCTGGCAAAACAAGGTATTGCTGTCAAGATGACGCGAAATAGCGACTATTTTGTCGGGCTAGACGAACGGGTGATGATGTCGAGAGAAGCAGGTGCGACCTTATTTGTGAGTATTCATGCTAACGCGATCGATAATCGTCCTGATGTCAATGGCTTGGAACTATATCACTATAATATCGGACAATCTTTTGCAGAAACTGTCTACAGTGCGATCTTAGACTATGTAAACAAAAATGGTTTTTTCTTAAACGGTCGCCGCGTGCGATCGGCACGGTTTCTCGTCTTGCGGAAATCCTCCATCCCCGCTATTCTAGTCGAAACTGGTTATTTGACTAACGAAGCTGAGTCTGCTCGTCTCCGTCGTGATGATTATCAAAAAGTGATGGCAGAAGGCATTGCTAAGGGCATTATCCAGTACATCAAGGATCGTAATTAATCGATCGACAATTTACTATATTTACTCGATCTTTCCAGGGCAATATGCAAGACCGACTCACTTATACCCCGCAGATTCAGTCAGACGAAATTACCAGAATTGGCGTATTTGATAGTGGAGTGGGAGGATTGACTGTCTTGCAAGAAATCTATCGCCAACTTCCCCATGAATCAGTTTTGTATTTTGGGGATACAGCCAGAGTCCCCTATGGTACCCGTAGTCCAGCAGAGATTTTAAAATTCACCCGCGAAACCTTGGATTGGATGGTACAGCAACGGGTCAAGATGGCAATTATGGCTTGTAATACTAGTTCGGCTCTAGCTCTAGAAACCGTCCAAACTGAATACGATCTGCCGATACTCGGGGTGATTTTACCTGGGGCTAGAGCCGCCGCTGTTCAGGGGCGAAGGATTGGGGTCATTGCTACTCCGGCTACTGTCAATAGCAATGCCTATCCCCAGGCGATTCTAGAAGCA
>JAJAZF010000179.1 GCA_026785875.1 Chamaesiphon sp.
AGTTGTCATAGTTAGATAACTGTAATTTAGGTTTCGATCGACTGACAAATCTATAATTAAATTTTACAGCAGTTATCTTGTAGGTGAGGAACAACATAGATTTGTAGCGAACACTCGGCGATCGTTTCAATACAGACTTTGGATCTGGATGATTAATTTCAATCGTTGATACTCTCTTTATAACGATAATGGATTTAACGACTGTCTAGATGAATTAGTCGATCGATCATAAAATATTACTATTGAGGCTAAAAATATGAGTGAAAATAATGATGCTATTCTCCAAGCAATCCAAGCTGGATTCGCTAATACCGAACGCCAGTTCACAGATCTACTCGCCAGCAATAGCCGGATTGAATCTAGACTAGCTAATCTGGAAGCTGAAGTAGCTGAAATCAAAACTATACTTGCTAAAGTTGAAAAATCGGATGCACACGATCGATAACCGTCTGAATGGAGTCGATTTGCGACTGATTGATTTTTCAGATGATATCCGTGGCTTGCAAACTCAACAAAATCGAGTCAGCGAATATCTTTTCAATCGCCCACAATAACTGTGGTCTACTAGGCGATAATTAACTACTAATAGTCGATCGCCTATCCTCAATCTCTACTATGTCAGATATATCAATTGAATCTACGCTCCAAGAACAGCGATTATTTACTCCTTCACCAGCATTCTCCCAAGCCGCACAGATCAAAAGCTTGGCGGAATACGAGGCTCTCTACGCCCGCGCTCAAGCCAACCCCGAACAGTTTTGGGCAGAACTCGCCGAGAGTGAGTTGCATTGGTTTAAAAAGTGGGAAAAAGTTTTGGATTGGCAACCCCCATTTGCCAAGTGGTTTACAGGCGGTAAGATTAATATCTCCGATAATTGTCTCGATCGACATCTGACTACTTGGCGCAAGAATAAAGCCGCGCTAATCTGGGAGGGCGAACCAGGCGACTCCCGCACCCTAACTTATGCTCAATTGCATCGCGAAGTCTGTCAGATGGCGAACGCGCTCAAACAGATGGGTGTAGTCAAAGGGGATTTAGTCGGGATTTATATGCCGATGATTCCTGAAGCCGCGATCGCGATGTTGGCTTGTGCGAGAATTGGGGCGGTACATACCGTCGTATTCGGTGGCTTTAGTGCCGAGGCTTTGCGAGATCGATTGGCTAATGGTAAAGCTAAAGCTGTAATTACTGCTGATGGTGGTTGGCGCAAAGATGCGATTGTACCTCTTAAAATTCAAGTAGATAAAGCTCTGGAAAATAATGCTTGTCCAACAGTCGAAAAAGTTTTAGTCGTCCAGCGCACCAAGCAAGACATCCCAATGAGTGAGGGACGAGATATCTGGTGGCATGAATTTCTGTCTACCGTCTCCGCCGACTGTCCCGCTGTAGAAATGGATGCTGAGGATATGTTATTTGTGCTCTACACATCCGGCAGTACGGGCAAACCCAAAGGTGTCGTCCACACCACAGGTGGTTACAATCTCTACAGCCACATCACTACCAAGTGGATTTTCGATCTCAACGATACCGATGTCTACTGGTGTACCGCTGATATTGGTTGGATTACCGGACATAGCTATGTCGTGTATGGCCCATTATCCAACGGCGCAACCACCGTAATGTATGAAGGGGTAACTCGTCCCTCGCAGCCTGGATGCACTTGGGACATCATCGACAAATATGGCGTAACCGTCTTCTATACCGCCCCCACCGCCATTCGCGTCTTCATGAAAATGGGTGAAGAATTGCCCAACGCTCGAAATCTCTCCTCCCTGCGCCTCCTCGGTACTGTCGGCGAACCAATCAACCCCGAAGCCTGGATGTGGTACCACCGCGTAATTGGCAAAGAACAATGTCCGATCGTCGATACCTGGTGGCAAACTGAAACTGGGGGAATTATGATTACCGCGCTTCCTGGCGCAATCCCCACCAAACCAGGCTCTGCAACTCGCCCCTTCCCTGGTATCATCGCCGAAATCGTCGATCTCGATGGTAATACCCTCCCTGCCAATAATGGTGGCTACCTAGCTGTCAAATATCCCTGGCCCGGAATGATGCGGACAGTGTATGGTGATGATGAGCGATTCCGCACCACTTATTGGGAACACATCGCCCCCAAAGATGGCAAATACATGTATTTTGCGGGGGATGGAGCGCGTCAGGACGCGGATGGTTACTTCTGGGTGATGGGACGCATCGACGATGTGCTCAACGTCTCAGGGCACCGTCTGGGCACGATGGAACTCGAATCTGCGCTCGTCTCACACCCCGCCGTCGCCGAAGCCGCAGTTGTCGGCAAACCGGATGAAATCAAGGGTGAAGAAATCGTCGCGTTTGTGACTTTAAATAGTAATTATCTGGGCGATGAAAGTTTAGCGAAGGAGTTGAAAAAACACGTTGGTGTCGAAATTGGGGCGATCGCTCGTCCTGGCGAAATCCGCTTTACCGATGCGCTACCCAAGACTCGATCGGGTAAGATTATGCGGCGATTACTGCGCGATTTAGCCGCAGGTAAAGAGGTTTCTGGCGATACTTCGACACTGGAAGATCGCAGTGTTCTGGATAAATTGCGCGGTAGTGATTAATTAATTTTTGTGACGACGCACGATCGACAATCATACTTGTCTACGTGCGTCTTTGCAATCGTCTAATTAACACCAGTCAAAATAGAAGGCTTTACTTGTGTCGTCTCTAGTACTGGATCGATGGTAGTTGATGGTTTTGGAGGAGTGATGAGGTGGAAGCTATCTTTGTACTTTTCATATAAAGCTAATCCTGGTACTTCAGTGTTGAATTCTTTCGGTAGCCGATATTCCTGTGCTGTATATTTCTGACGTAGATTGACGCTCGATTGATAGTGAACCTCCCATTTCTTGATTATTAATAAAAACTCCTGAAATTTTTGATAAGAAGTTTCGTGGCGAGACTTCAAACCAATATATTGCAACATTTTTGCATAAGTTTCTGGTCGATTATATTTATCCTCCACACCGACGATCGGACCTAATTTCTCAAATACATTATATTTGACCATCACCAGTAGCAACAATGAATCAAGATTTAACAAATCTTCTGATTCTAATTGAGCAATTGTATTTGAGACACTACGCAAGGTTGAGTAATCATCAAGTTGATACTTCTTGAATAATAGTAGTAATTTCATCCCCAATGAGTTATTAGAAATCTTACTAACTGCTTGGACATAGGCTTCTAGTGCTATTTTACCTTCTGCTGTTTTCAGAAGCGGCAACACTTCCTGGAGCTTTCGATCGATCTGCTCCTTAAATACTACGGGATCTAGATCTTGAGTCAGTAGTCCATTGACAAATTTATAGAGTTCTTGTTGTCCGCTACTACAATATCTCGATTCAGCACTATCGATCGTCGAAAAGCTATTTTGGGCATCGATCGCGATCGTCAGCATCTCGATCGTCTCATCTAAGTTTGCATACTCATCGATCGATCGAGCAATATAACTTTTGATTTTGAAGAACTTCATAAATTCAGTATTACCGAATTTTTCAGCGTTCATATTTTCCGCTTGATTGGTAATCTGTGCTAACTTCTCAAAGTTGCGCTGATGTAAGAATTTATCGCTTTCTAGTATTTGTGGCTTCCGAAACCTGTCGCTAAATTTTGATATAAATGACTCTTTACCTAACTTCGCCGCTTTTTTTGAATTCAATAACAAAGATATGACTGGAAATAAAGCTAAACCACCAACCACAACTGCAATGGCAATTAATGCTGGGGTTGACATCACAAATGTATAACTTGCCGCACCATTACCACCAGTACCAATCGCTGTCGAATTCGATCCTGATGAGTGAAGCGGATTTGCTTTCTGGATTTGTCGATTAGCATCAGCCGCAGTTGACTCAGTTGGGAGGCTATCTTCTGTACTATTTTTAGATTGCGATCGAGCTACATTGGCAACTAGTACCGCTGGAGTCGATAGCCCCAACCCCAGAATAAAAGACGGTTTTGATGGATACTTAGACATTTTCTCTAGTTACGGTAATATCTCCTATAGTTAGATTACCCAGTAACACTTAGAAAACTACTATTGACACTCAATTTAATACTTAACAAATTAGCACTAACATATTTAGCTCATCGCGCATCAAGCCATTGTTGTAAAATCACCGCAGCAGCAATCCGATCGATCGTCGCTTTATTCCGACATACTGAGATCTTCGCCTCGATCATCATCTGCTCGGCAGCATAAGAAGTCAAACGTTCATCCACATACTCGATCGGCAACTCTATCACCGTCGCCACCCTCCGCGCAAACTTCTGCACTTGTTTTGCCTGAGAGCCGATATTGCCATCCATTGTATACGGTAAACCAATTACCAGGATTTCTACTTGTCGCTCGTCAATAATCTCGGCTAACTGCTCCATATCGTTTTGAAATGAGCTGCGCCAAATCGTCGTAATCCCTGTAGCCATCATCCCCAAACCGTCGCAACCAGCTACCCCGATGCGCTTACTACCGACATCCAATCCTAATGCTGCAACTCTCATATAGCGGTTCTTAAATTAATTGATAATTGATAATTGATAATTGCGGATGCGCGCTCGTCGGGTTTCCCGACGGTTTAGCGCACCAAGCAGATAATTGGGTTGTTAGGGTACTGGACTTTAGGTATTATCTTCGAGCGTGTTTGTTTTGGATAGGGTACGAGGATTATTTAATTTTAGGTAAGAGGCGATCGCAAAAAAAAGAGATGTCATCAATAACATCTCTACAACTATATATGATTAGGTAATTAACTGGGCGTAATTAAATAGTTCATGTAGGGTGTGTTGGGCTGCTGCCGCATGAGCACCAGTACCTGCTCCATCTATCAGATCGATATTTACCCCCACCTACTTAGATCATGCAGCTAGATCTGGATGAATTCCATCATCTGACTGTTCGATTAAAGTCAAGACATTTGCCTGTGGTAAAGTTAGTTCGGTGGTAGGAGCTAATAGATTGAGGAACCTATCAGCAATATCATCTTGCCGCCCCAAGAAAAACTGTTCCCAATTTGCTTGTGTTGGTTCTACGTGGCTGTGAACTTTACACGCAGGTGATTTGGCCCCTGCACCTGCGAGTTCGCGCTTGACGGTGAATTGGAACACGCAGAGACTATTAAATCGCGCATCTTTAGCTCGTGCTGGAATGGAATTGGCGATCGCGTGGCATTTAGTTACCTGAGTAACTAGTTGTTGCCAGTGAGAGCTAAAACTCGCCTGATTTGCACCTTTAGCTACATACGCCAAACCAATTTCATGTAATGGTTGATTGTCTGCATCTAAGAGCAATACTTCATAGCATTGTGCCGTACCAAATTTCTCGCGATCGCTATAAAGTTGTTTGCTATATTGTCCGGCAACAACCAATCGTTCTTCTTGGCGAGAAACCTGTCTGTCAAATGCAAATAAAGGCGATCGAGGTACCACTAACATTCGAGGTGATTGAATTAGTAATCCCCGTTCTTTCCCACCACTATTGTATTCATAAACAATCATTTGACTCTCATCCATTTGTCCCCAGCCAGCCTTTGCCATCTCAGCTTCAGTGATGAAGTAGCCGCACTCACTCGCACCATTTTCGCCGCGAAGAGCTTGGATGCGTGGTAGACGAGCATTAGGATTGACGTATTCAGGCGCGGCAAATCGATCGCGTAGCGGCGGCTGTGGCAAGTTTGGGAGTATTACTGGTACGGTAGGAGTCATGCCATTGGTTGAGGATTCGCCTTGTTCTAATGCCGAGACAGCCGCCGGATTTTGGTCTGGAGTGTGTAAGTATTCAGCAGTATTGTCTTTGGTGGCTCTGGTTTTAGAGTAAGTCATAGATCTGCTCTGTGTGGAGGATGAATTTCTGTAGTGTCTAACTGCCACACTTATCGATTAGTTATCCTAATACTAGGAACTAACGCTTGCGATCGGCGGGTTTGAGGTCTACGAATTGAGGCGATCGATGTCGTCTTTTCGTTCGACCTTTGTTAATACAAGTATACCATGTTTTGAGAAGAATAGTACAAAAAACCTAAATACTCATCAATGTTCTTTCCTCCTCAAATATTCAGATGTGCTAACATACGAGTATTAGCAGCGAGAGCTAAAGCACCAAGATTTCCGATCGATCCCGCAACATCTGAGTAACTACCAGGAATTGACACTCTCAACCATCACCGAAAGTTCTGTTCACAAACACCTTGTTAATTTTCAGGTGATTGTGCTATGCTTATATGTCTGGCATCATGTCAAATTTTTAAACGTAAGTTTTCCCAGGGCTAACTGTGGCAAATATTAAGTCTGCAATCAAACGTGTCGATATCGCCGAGCGCAATCGGCTACGCAACAAATCTCATAAGTCTGCGGTACGGACGCTGATGAAGAAATACTTCACAGCCGTCGAAAAGCATACAGCTACACCCACAGACGAAACATCGGCTGCGGTAACAAAGTGTATGTCTGAGGCATATCAAAAGATTGATAAAGCTGTCCAAAAGGGCGTACTGCACCGTAACAATGGTGCTAATAAAAAGGCTCGTCTTGCCAAAGCCGTCGCCGTTAAAGCTGCCTAAGCTAACGTTCAATGTCTATGCTCCAGTGACACTACGCCAACGAAACCAGTTAATCTGTGCTAAATGCAGCTAATTGATACTCACGTTCATATCAACTTTGATGCCTTCGAGGCGGATTTAGAGGCGGTACGCGATCGATGGCGGACGAATGGAGTAGTGCAACTCGTACACTCTTGTGTCACGCCAGCAGAGTTTACGAAAACACAAGCATTAGCCGATAGATTTCCCGAATTATTCTTCTCTGTTGGCTTACATCCCCTAGATGCAGGCTTATGGCAAGCGGATTTGGATCGCCAGATTCGTGAGTTAGCCAGTAGTGACAAACGGGTAGTCGCGATCGGTGAAATGGGTTTAGACTTTTTTAAAGCCGATAACCACAAGTGGCAGATCGAAGTCTTTCGATCGCAGTTACAAATTGCGATCGACTTAGACTTACCAGTAATTATTCACTGTCGTGATGCTGCAATTATGATGCACCAAGTTTGTCAAGAATTCTGGCAAGAATTTGGACGAGTTCGGGGCGTGATGCACTGTTGGGCGGGAACTCCAGCAGAAACCCAATGGTTTCTGGACTTGGGTTTTTATATTAGTTTCAGTGGGGTGGTAACATTTAAAAATGCCGCTCAAATTCAAGCTTCAGCTAAAATTGTGCCAATCGAAAGATTGTTAATCGAAACTGATTGTCCATTTCTCGCACCTGTGCCTAAACGTGGTAAGCGGAACGAACCTGCGTTCGTTAGTTACGTTGCAAGTTATCTAGCTCAGTTGCGGGGCGAAAGTCTCGACACGCTAGCCGATCGCACCACAGCAAATGCTCGACAATTATTTAGATTACCAGTATTGGCTCCAATTGGCTAACTATTCAATTATATTTAATCTTCCTCATTTAATTACGCTACATCATCAACACTCAATTTATTCTCACCACGAAGATGCTCTCCACCCCATACTCGCAGGTCGATCTTTTTTCCAGACAAGACGCAAGAGCGGCGCAAAGAAGTTACCACTCGCAGGGGGAAAGTTTGAACATGTATCCGTTTAATAATTTTAGCGGTTGGGCGAACTTGCAGCGTACTGACATATTCCAGTGTCAACCATAGCCGCTACATGACTGAAATAACTGAATAATCGTTGAGAACGTGTTTGGAGAATATTATGACTAGTCAGATTACGACGACAGCATCCACTTACATGCTGCCAGATTTGGTAGAGATTCAACGTTCTAGCTTCCGGTGGTTTTTGGAAGAAGGTTTGATCGAAGAATTAGATAGCTTTTCACCAATTACTGACTATACTGGCAAACTGGAATTGCGGTTCCTCGCCAAAAATTATAAGCTCAAACGTCCTAAATATGACGTGGACGAAGCCAAGCGACGCGATGCTAGCTATGCAGTCCAAATGTACGTGCCAACGCAGTTAATCAATAAGGAAGATAAAGGCAAAATCATCGAGCAAGATGTCTTTATTGGTGACTTACCGCTGATGACCGATCGCGGTACCTTTATTATTAATGGTGCCGAGCGCGTAATCGTCAATCAGATCGTTCGATCGCCTGGAGTATATTATAAGTCCGAGCTAGACAAAAATGGTCGGAGAACTTATAGTGCTTCACTGATTCCCAACCGTGGCGCATGGTTGAAGTTCGAGACTGATAAAAATGATATCGTGTGGGTACGGATCGATAAGACTCGGAAGCTCTCTGCACAGGTATTATTAAAAGCTCTAGGGCTAACTGATAACGAGATTTTTGATTCGTTACGTCACCCTGAGTTTTACCAGAAGACGATCGATAAAGAAGGCAACCTCACTGAAGAGGAAGCATTGATGGAGCTGTATAAAAAGCTACGTCCAGGTGAGCCGCCTACTGTCAGTGGCGGTCAACAATTACTTGACTCACGCTTCTTTGACCCCAAGCGGTATGACTTGGGTAAAGTTGGACGGTATAAATTAAACCGCAAATTGCGGTTGACTACGCCCGATACCGTGCGGGTATTGACTCCTCAGGATATCTTGTGCGCGATCGACTATTTGATCAATCTCGAATTTGATATCGGTAGTACCGACGATATCGACCACTTAGGTAATCGTCGCGTGCGTTCGGTGGGTGAATTGCTCCAGAACCAAATTCGCGTCGGCTTAAACCGTTTAGAACGGATTATCCGCGAACGGATGACGGTTTCGGAGATTAGTAGCTTGACTCCAGCGAGTTTAGTCAATCCTAAACCACTAGTTGCCGCAGTGAAGGAATTTTTTGGTTCCTCCCAACTGTCTCAGTTTATGGATCAAACCAATCCCCTCGCGGAATTGACTCACAAACGCCGACTTTCAGCATTAGGTCCTGGTGGTTTGACCAGAGAGCGCGCGGGTTTTGCCGTGCGAGATATCCACACTTCCCACTACGGGCGGATTTGTCCGATCGAAACACCTGAAGGCCCAAATGCGGGATTGATCGGTTCGTTAGCGACTCACGCCCGTGTCAACCAATATGGGTTTATCGAAACTCCATTCTTACCTGTCGAAAATGGACGGGTGAAGCGCGAGCTAGAAGCTGAATACATGACAGCGGATCAGGAAGACGATCTGCGGGTTGCACCTGGAGATATTACCACCGATGAGAATGGTTATATTCTAGGTTCGACTATTCCCGTTCGCTATCGGCACGAATTTACCACTACGACACCAGATCAGGTGGATTATGTAGCGATTTCGCCAGTGCAGATTATTTCAGTTGCTACATCACTGATTCCATTCCTCGAACACGATGATGCCAACCGCGCCCTGATGGGTTCTAACATGCAGCGTCAAGCAGTACCATTACTCCGCCCCGAGCGTCCCCTCGTCGGTACGGGACTGGAAGTCCAAGCTGCACGAGACTCAGGGATGGTAGTCGTATCCAAAATCGATGGCGTGGTCTGCTTTATCGAAGCAGAATCAATCAAGGTTAAGGGCGATAATGGTCGCGTTCAGACTTACCTACTCCAAAAATATCACCGTTCAAATCAGGATACTTGCTTAAACCAACGTCCTCTAGTTAAGATCGGCGATCGAGTAGTTGCAGGTCAAGTCCTCGCTGATGGTTCGGCGACAGAAGGCGGAGAACTGGCTCTGGGTCAGAATATTCTCGTTGCTTATATGCCTTGGGAAGGATATAACTACGAGGATGCGATCCTGATTAGTGAGAAATTAGTTTCTCAGGATTACTACACCAGTATCCACATTGAGAAGTTTGAAATTGAAGCGCGTCAAACTAAATTAGGCCCTGAAGAGATTACTCGCGAAATTCCTAACGTTAGTGAAGAATCCTTACGGAATCTTGACGAAACGGGGATTATTCGCAAAGGTGCATGGGTAACTTCTGGAGATATTCTCGTTGGTAAAGTGACTCCAAAAGGCGAATCCGATCAACCCCCAGAAGAAAAACTCCTCCGCGCGATTTTTGGAGAGAAGGCGCGAGATGTGCGCGATAACTCGCTGCGGGTACCTAATGGTGAAAAAGGTCGCGTTGTTGATGTCCGGGTATTTACCCGCGAACAAGGCGATGAATTGCCACCTGGCGCAAACATGGTCGTTCGGATCTATGTTGCCCAGAAACGGAAGATCCAAGTCGGGGATAAAATGGCGGGACGACACGGTAATAAGGGGATTGTCTCCAAGATTATGCCCGTGGAAGATATGCCCTATCTACCTGATGGTACCGCCGTCGATATCGTGCTCAACCCCTTGGGCGTACCGTCGCGGATGAATGTCGGACAGGTATTTGAATGTCTGCTCGGTTGGGCGGGACACAATTTGGGAATGCGGTTTAAGGTAACGCCTTTCGATGAAATGTATGCTCCTGAAGCCTCTCGGACGATGGTTCACGGTAAATTAAAAGCTGCGGCGAAAGCGCAAAGTAAGCCGTGGATTTTCGATAAAGACGAGCCAGGGAAAACCACAGTTTACGATGGACGGACAGGCGAAGCATTCGATCGACCTGTAACGGTCGGTAAAGCATATATGCTCAAACTAGTCCACCTAGTCGATGACAAAATCCACGCTCGTTCGACTGGACCATACTCGCTAGTTACCCAACAACCGCTCGGTGGTAAAGCCCAACAAGGTGGTCAACGGTTTGGAGAAATGGAAGTTTGGGCACTGGAAGCCTTTGGTGCAGCCTATACTCTCCAAGAGTTGCTGACTGTCAAATCCGACGATATGCAGGGACGGAATGATGCGCTCAATGCGATCGTTAAAGGTAAATCTATCCCCAGCCCTGGTACTCCTGAATCCTTCAAAGTACTGATGCGCGAGTTGCAATCGCTCGGTTTAGATATCGCTGTGCATAAAGTCGAACAGACACCAGATGGCGATAGTCGCGATGTCGAAGTCGATCTGATGGCAGATGTCAACACCCGTCGCGCCCCATCGCGCCCTACTTACGAGTCCTTTGCACGTGGAGACGATAGCGAAGAAGGGTAAAAGAGGCTTTAGGTAGGGATAGATTAATTTCTGCATTAGGGAAGGGGTTAGGCTTTGGGCTTTAGGTAGGTATAGATTAGTTTCTACATACCTAAAGCCCAACATCTAAATCCTAGTTCTCAAGCCTAATCCCTCAAGCCTAATCCCTCAAGCCTAAAGCCCAACATCTAAATCCTCAAGCCTAATCCCTCAAGCCTAAATCCTAAATATGCGTCAAAAGCTAGAAACCAAGTTTGATTACGTTAAGATTGGGATTGCTTCACCCGATCGAATTCGCGAGTGGGGTTCACGGAACCTCCCCAACGGACAACTAGTTGGGGAAGTCACCAAACCTGAAACCATCAACTACCGGACATTGAAGCCAGAAATGGATGGCTTGTTCTGCGAACGGATTTTTGGCCCAGCCAAGGATTGGGAATGCCATTGTGGAAAATACAAGCGGGTGCGCCATCGCGGCATCGTCTGCGAACGGTGTGGGGTAGAAGTAACTGAATCCCGCGTTCGTCGTCACCGCATGGGCTTTATCAAACTAGCTGCGCCAGTGGCTCACGTTTGGTATCTCAAAGGTATCCCTAGCTATCTGAGCATCCTGCTCGATATGCCGCTACGCGATGTCGAGCAAATCGTCTACTTCAACTCCTACGTAGTTTTAGCCGCTGGTAATGATGATACGCTCGGTTATAAGCAACTCCTGACTGAAGAACAGTGGTTAGAAATCGAAGAGCGCATCTACAGTGAAGATTCCCAACTAGAAGGAGTCGAAGTCGGAATTGGTGCAGAAGCCGTCCAGCGGCTCCTAGAAGACCTCCAATTGGAAGAAGAGGCTGAAAAGCTCCGCGAACAGATTAGCGAGTCCAAGGGGCAAAAACGCGCCAAATTAATCAAACGCCTCCGAGTCATCGATAACTTCATCGCAACTGGCAGCCGTCCTGAATGGATGATCCTCAGCTATGTTCCAGTTATCCCCCCCGACTTGCGCCCGATGGTGCAATTAGATGGTGGTCGATTTGCGACATCTGACTTGAACGATCTCTATCGGCGGGTGATCAACCGGAATAATCGGTTAGCACGCTTGCAAGAAATTCTGGCACCAGAAATCATCGTCCGTAACGAAAAACGGATGCTGCAAGAAGCTGTAGATGCCTTAATCGATAACGGACGACGCGGACGGACGGTAGTTGGAGCCAATAACCGCGCCCTCAAATCTCTGTCCGATATTATCGAAGGTAAACAGGGACGGTTCCGTCAGAACTTGCTCGGTAAACGGGTCGATTATTCTGGACGTTCGGTGATTGTCGTTGGGCCAAAACTGAAGATCCATCAGTGTGGATTGCCGCGAGAAATGGCGATCGAGTTATTCCAACCTTTTGTAATCCATCGGTTGATCAAAAATAACCTCGTCAATAATATTAAGGCAGCCAAGAAACTAATTCAACGGGGCGATCCGACCGTGTGGGATGTCCTCGAAGAAGTCATCGCTGGACACCCAGTCATGCTCAATCGGGCACCAACCCTGCACCGTTTGGGGATTCAAGCCTTTGAACCAATTATCGTCGAAGGTCGCGCGATTCAACTCCATCCCCTCGTTTGTCCGGCATTTAACGCCGACTTTGATGGAGATCAGATGGCGGTTCACGTTCCCCTCTCCTTGGAGTCCCAAGCAGAAGCAAGATTGCTGATGTTGGCGAGTAATAACATTCTCTCCCCAGCAACAGGTTCGCCGATTGTCGCACCATCCCAGGATATGGTATTGGGTTGTTACTATCTCACCGCGCGGAACCCCGCACTAGCCGAAACCGATCGATATTTTGCTAACTTAGAGGATGCCGTCCGTGCATACGATCGCGCAGAACTCAATATCCATAGCTTTATCTGGGTCAGATATGACGGCTTGATGGAATCTGACGATGCCGAAACCGAACCCCTAGAAACGATCGACACTGGCGACGGGACAATTACCAGGCTCTATAAATACCGCCGCGTTCGGGAAACCAGCACAGGCGAATTGCTCTCTCAATATATCTATACCACCCCAGGTCGGATCATCTATAACAAGACCATTCAGGAAGTCCTCTCAGTTTAGGGATTAGGCTTTAGGCTTTAGGCTTTAGGTTTTAGATACATGCGAACCAATACGCGATCGACTAAAACCTGACACCTGAACCTAACACCCAAGCCCTAACACCTAACACCTAACACCTAAAGCCTAATACCTACCCTTAGATCATGAGCGAAAAAGAGAGAAAGCCGATCGCCTTTAACAACCGGATGGTTGACAAAGGTCAGTTAAAAAAACTGATCACATGGTCTTTCCGGCATTATGGTACCGCCCGGACAGCGCAGATGGCGGACAAACTCAAAGAATTGGGTTTCCGGTTTGCGACTAGAGCTGGCGTATCGATCAGCATCGACGACCTCAAAATCCCGCCAATTAAGCGGGAAATGCTCGAAGCTGCCGAAAATACGATCGACGAAACGGAAGCTAAATATACCCGTGGCGAGATTACCGAAGTCGAACGCTTCCAGAAAGTAATCGATACTTGGAACATCACTTCCGAAAGTCTCAAAGATGAAGTAGTAAACAATTTTAGAGAAAATTATCCACTCAACTCCGTCTACATGATGGCATTCTCTGGGGCGCGGGGAAACCTGTCTCAGGTGCGTCAGCTCGTAGGGATGCGGGGATTGATGGCAAACCCTCAAGGGGAAATCATCGATTTACCAATTAAGACCAACTTTAAAGAAGGCTTAACTGTTACCGAGTACATTATTTCCTCCTATGGGGCGCGGAAAGGACTAGTAGATACAGCCCTACGAACGGCTGACTCTGGCTACCTCACTCGTCGTCTGGTAGACGTTTCCCAGGATGTAATCGTTCGCGAACATGACTGCGGTACTACCCGTGGCTTGAATGTCGAAGCGATGAAAGATGGAGATCGCGTCCTAATTTCCCTCGCCAGTCGGATGCACGGGCGGGTATTAGCGGCGGATGTCTTCCACCCCGAAACTAAGGCATTAATCGCTACTCGCAACCAACAACTGGATGAGGACACGATCGCCGCAATTACCAAAGCTGAGGTGAAATCCGTCTTCGCTCGATCGGCACTGACTTGTGAAGCAGCCCGCTCTGTGTGTCAGCTTTGCTATGGTTGGAGTCTGGCTCACGGACATCTAGTCGATCTAGGTGAAGCCGTGGGGATTATCGCCGCTCAATCGATCGGCGAACCAGGAACTCAGCTCACCATGCGGACATTCCACACGGGTGGGGTATTTACTGGGGAAGTCGAACAACAAATTCGTGCGCCTCACGATGGTACTGTTAAATTCTCCAATCTCCGCGTTCGTGCTGTCCGTACCCGTCACGGGGAAGATCGCGAACAAGTTGAAGTCAACGGCGATCTAATTCTCGAACCCAAGGGTAAAGGCAAGAAAAAAGTCTTTAATCTTACCCCTGGTTCGCTCCTACTCGTACCTGATGGTGCTGAAGTCAAAACTGGCGATCTCTTAGCCGAAATCGCCCTCAGTAAAGGTGGACGATCGACAGAAAAAGCTACCAAAGACGTAGCAGCGGATCTAGCTGGGGAAGTTCTGTTCGCTGATATCGTACCTGAAGAAAAAACCGACCGTCAAGGTAACATGACGCGGATCGCTCAACGGGGTGGTTTGATTTGGGTACTCTCAGGTGAAGTATATAACTTACCACCTGGTGCCGAACCATTGGTCAAAAATGGCGACCAGATCGCCGAACATGGCGTACTAGCTGAAACTCGGCTGATTTCCGTCAGTGGTGGGGTCGTCAGACTGCGCGGCGAACGGGAAATCGAGATCATCACCGCTTCCGTATCACTCGATCGAGCCAAAGTCGAAGTCGATACCGAATCTGGACGCGAGCAATACGCGATCGTTACCGACGACAATCAACGCTTCCAACTCCTTACCCCGCCTGGGACTAAGGTGCAAAATAGTACCGCCGTCGCCGAATTGATCGACGATCGCTACCGGACTCGGACTGGGGGAATTATCAAATTTGCTGGTCTAGATGTCCAGAAGAAAGGTAAAGCCAAACAGGGCTACGAGGTCGTTCAAGGTGGCACAATCATCTGGATACCTGAAGAATCCCATGAAGTCAACAAAGACATCTCCCTGCTCAATGTTGAAGATGGGCAATTTGTAGAAGCAGGTACCGAAGTAATTCGCGATATCTTCTGCGGGATTGGCGGGATTATTGAAGTCGTGCAGAAAAATGACATTCTACGGGAGATCACGATCAAACCTGGCGAACTGCATCTGTTAGACGATCCTGAAGCCGGACAGTCAGTTACTGGCACCCTCTGCTATCCAGGTCAAAAACCCGTCCCCGAACTCGAACCAGTTACCGAATTGCGGTACTTAGAATACGTCGAAACCCCCGAAGGTTCCGCGTTACTGATCCGTCCGACGATCGAGTATCAAGTTCCTGATGAGCCTAATTTACCCTCCCAAGCTGCTGTCAATCAGGCTGGCGACGGGGCGTTGATTGAAGGTAATAAGTCCGTCACGATCGAACTCCGTGCCGTTCAGCGCGTACCTTACAAAGATGGAGAACGCGTCAAATCCGTCGATGGTGTCGAACTCCTCCGCACCCAACTGGTGTTGGAAATGGATTCTACTAGCACTCCTCAACTCGCCGCCGATATCGAGCTGGTGAAAGATGAAGAATCAGGCGAACTCCGGCTCCAACTGGTGATCCTCGAATCGCTAACAATCCGTCGCGATACCGCTGGAGATAACCTCGGTGGTAGCACTTATACTGAAGCCCTAGTCACCGATGGCGAGAAGATCGCCCCTGGTGCTGTAGTTGCTCGGACTGAGATTCGCTGTAAAAATAACGGTGAAGTGCGCGGGATTCGTCAAGGTGCTGAATCCGTCCGTCGGGTACTAGTCGTTCGGGATATCGATCGCGTCAGCATTGATACCAACGGGATCGCCCCAACTGTCAAAGTCGGTAAATTGGTAGTTTCTGGTACTCCACTCGCTGAAGGCATCAATAGCCCCGAATCCGGTCAAGTTGTCGCAGTCACCGACTCTCAAGTCGTGCTCCGCATTGCTCGTCCATATCGGGTATCGCCTGGTGCAATCCTCCATATCGATACCGAAGATCTGGTGCAACGGGGTGATAACTTGGTGTTACTGGTCTACGAGCGATCGAAAACCGGAGACATCATCCAAGGTTTACCACGGATCGAAGAACTCCTCGAAGCGCGTAAACCCAAGGAACCTTGCATCCTCAACCGTCGCGATGGTACCGCATCTGTTGTCTACAACGACGATAACGAACCAACCGAAATCAAAGTAATCGATGCTAGTGGTGCAGTCGAAGAATACTTCCTCGGCCCTGGTCAAAACTTGCTAGTATCGGATGGGAACGAAGTTAAAGCAGGACACCTGCTCACCGATGGACAGCTCAACCCTCATGAGATTCTGGAAGTCTACTTCAACTACTTCCGCGAGGAAAATGGGGTATTTGAAGCAGCTCTACTCGCGCTCCAAAAAGCGCAAGCATTCCTCGTCAATCAAGTTCAATCGGTATACCAATCTCAAGGGGTGGAAATTGCCGATAAACACATCGAGGTGATCGTTCGTCAGATGACTTCCAAAGTCCGCATCGATGATGGTGGTGACACCACGATGCTCCCAGGCGAACTTCAAGAACTCCGCCAAGTCGAACAGGTAAATGAAGCCATGTCAATTACTGGTGCGGCTCCAGCGGAATATACGCCCATGCTGCTCGGAATTACCAAGGCATCGTTGAACACTGATAGTTTCATCTCGGCTGCGAGTTTCCAAGAAACTACCCGAGTACTAACCGAAGCGGCAATTGAAGGTAAATCTGACTGGCTGCGGGGCTTGAAAGAAAACGTGATCATCGGTCGTCTGATCCCTGCCGGTACAGGCTTTAACGCCTATGAGGACGCAAACTTCTCCAGCCCGATGGATAGTGATTACGGCTCTCCAAATCTCTATGGCACCTATGAAGGTGGCATGATTGGGACTGATGAGGAGATGATTCTCGACGATCGTACCGCCAGAAGCTACGATCTAGACGATCAAACTCTCAGTGGTTTATCCATCATCAAACCTTCAAGTTCAGAAGAGGAAGATGAATTTGCTGGACTCTACGGCGATACTGTCAAAGCTGCCAGCACTGATGAGGAAGACGATCTCGATTGGACTCCGCCTAGCACCGATGAAGAACAAGAGGATGACTATTCATAGTCATGACTAAATTGCATCGATAGCAACCGCCAAGGCTATTAGGACACAACGATTTTGTCTTGATTCGCTAAACCCTCTCTGCGAGACGCTGCGCGAACGGGGAACCCGAGGAGCGCGAATCGCAAATCGTTGCTAGTGTTGCAAAGTCCGCCGTCGCGGACTGAATCTATCTCGTCCTAACCATGGCAACTGCTATACCTACTTAAATCCTTCATTAGGATCGAAGCTTACGTGAAAACGTAGGCTTTTTATTTTAGCTTTGACGATCGATCCAAGCGATCTCCCATTCTAGTCTTTGTCCCAAAGAAAACACCGCATATCCATAACCTCTTGGATCGATTGCATCCAAAAAAGTCAGCTCGGCTCAGTTCGTTCGAGTATCTTAACGATTTCTCCAGTTGAATGATGTA
>JAJAZF010000180.1 GCA_026785875.1 Chamaesiphon sp.
ATGAAAGTCTTAATTGCCGCCGATATTTCGCCTACAGCCGTTCAAATTTGTGAGTTTCTAGAAAACTATTTGAAGCCTTTGGCAGATGAGGTTACAGAGGTAACTGTCCTGCATGTTTATGAGCCGGAACTTGATTACTCTGAAGATGCACCGACTCAAAATTGGCAAGCGGTGCCCAAGAGCGAACATGAATTGCGGCATATTTTTCAACCGTTGGCAGCAACCTGTAATTTGCAATATGTGGTGGTGAATGAAGCACTGGGCGATAGTATTCTCAAACATGCTGCAACAGTCGATCTAGTCGTGATGGGACGGCGACGACGGGGGCAAATGCTAGAGATGGTGACTGGGAGTTTGAGTCAATACGTGCTACATCGCGCCCCTTGCCCAGTGCTGATCGTACCCGAACCAACTGCGCGTCAACTAGCCCATAAAATCCTCAATCGCGAATCTTCGCAACCAGTTATCATGTCCACGGAGTCGTTAGCACGGCTGAAGGTACTGATTGGGGTAGCTCAAGCCGATGGCGGTATCAATCCGCAGGAAAGGCTCTGGTTGGAATCCAATGTCCGACAACGGCATTTTTCCGAGGAGCTAGTTTGGGAAATGCTCCTGGCAGAATCGATCGATCTAACTCACGAGCTGGCGAAAATTTCCGATCCAGCCGAGCAAGAATTGACCTATTATGCTGCCTATTTGTTAGCGAATGTCGATGGTAACTATCACGACGAGGAACGAAGATCGATCGATCTCATCGCTGCGGCGTTTAATTTGACATTAACAAAAGTCGAGCAGTTACAAGGCTTGGTCGATCGAATCTCTAGCTTCCAGTATGGCGATAAAGTGCAACCGATCGTCGATCCGCAACAGAGATTGCTGGCGATCGAGCAAAAAATCCTTCGCTATGCGACGGCTACTGCCGTCTTAGGGGCAGATCCATCCCCACTATTAAGTTCCTACACGCAGTCGGCGGCATTGGGGCTACAAATGATTCTAATTGCCGAAATTGCGGATATTTGGGGCGAGAGTGAATTTTCAGTCAAGCCATTTTTTGAGGAAATGGTTGGCAGCTTGGGGCTAGTCAGTGCTTGGTTGATGGCGTTAGACATGGCGAAGCTGGTGCCCAATGTGGGCGCGAGTTTGGGAGCCGTGGATGCGTTTACAGCGACTTGGGCGATGGGACAGACGACTGCTACTTACTTTGAGGCTGCTTATTCCGAGCCAAGGGTAGCTCTAGAATCGGCATCCCTCCGGCAATTATTCAAGCAAAATCGTAAGTCTGCTGAAACTATTTACGATCTTAACGAACTAGCGGTAGGCGAACACAAGCGCGAACATGCCGCCCAAATCAAGTTACTCACCGAGGGTTTGAGAACAGGGAAACTCACCGCACAAGTCTACCAGAATCGTCTCCAACAGCTTCTCTTAACTGAAAAGCATCCTCAGCTCAGTATGTTGTAAAGAGCATGGTTTAACGTCAGTGTCTCCTGACGGAGAGACGGAGCCGACGGGAGCGGAGGAGCCTAGAGACTGTAAGCGCAAAGCGCAGGCTCTGCCAACGCGTAGCGTCGCCGTAGGCAAAGGGTAGGCTGCGCTCATGATGCAAAGTCCGCTTACGCGGACTGTATAAAGTAGTCCGTGTAGGCGGACTTTGTAACGTTAGCCCCGATTTCAATCGGCGGCGGTGCTGCTAAACTTCGTAGTGGCAATTCATGAATTATCCCCACAGAGACGATCGATTAGGTCGCGCTATGATTACGGTACCACTCGATCGTATTTTTCAGTCCCTCTTCAATCTTTACTGCTGCTGTAAATCCAAAGTATTCTGTAGCCTTTTGAGTATCTAAACAACGGCGAGGCTGCCCATTAGGTTTGTCAGTTTGCCAGACAATTTCACCTTGATATTCCATTAGTTTACAGATTAAAGTAATTAGATCTTTAATCGTAATCTCATAGTTAGTTCCCAAGTTTACCGGATCTTCTCGATCGTAACTCGTCGTCGCGATCGCAATTCCCCGCGCCGCATCATCTACATAGATAAACTCGCGACTGGGACTACCATCGCCCCAAACCTGAATCTGCTTCTCTCCAGCGATTTGAGCTTCATGTACCTTTCTAATCAGGGCGGGAATTACATGAGAACTTTCGGGTTTGAAATTGTCCGCAGGGCCGTACAAATTCACAGGTAATAAATAAATACCATTAAATCCATACTGCTGACGATAGGATTGTAATTGCACTAATAGAGCTTTTTTAGCAATCCCATAAGGCGCATTAGTTTCTTCGGGATAACCATTCCAGATATCTTCTTCTTTGAATGGTACGGGCGTAAATTTCGGATAAGCACAAATAGTCCCCACACAGACAAATTTACCAACTCCAGCTTGATAAGCTGCATGAATGAGTTGGGTACCCATCATCAGATTGTCATAAAATAATTCGGCTGGTTTAACCTGATTTAAACCAATTCCTCCGACGTGTGCAGCTAAGTGAACGATAACGTCTTGACTTTTTACTGCTGTGTGACAGTTTTCTAATACCCGCAAGTCACAATCGGCGGATCTAGGCACAGTAATATTGGCACGATTGGCACCAGCCACCAGAAGTTGACTAATTACTTGCTGTCCAAGGAAACCAGCACCTCCAGTAACGAGAATACGCTTATTAGATAAATCTAGATTTGTCATAAATAAAGGTTAATGCGGGTGTCTAAATATTACCTGTAAAAGCGAGTACTAAGAACTAAGTCAGAATGCTTAAATACAGCACTTTTCAGTACTATGAGGTACGTCATCAGTGAAAAAAGGCAGGAGAAAGCGTGGCTGTATTTAGCGAGTGAAAATTCTCTAAAACCCGTGTGGGCAATGCCCAACCTACATTTTTAAGCTGGATCTGCCCACCCTGCGGCTGTCAACTATCAACTATCAACTGCTTGCACTGTTGGCGTTAGCCTTGCCCTTGGCAATGCGTAGCCGTTCGCGAAGCGTCTCGAAGAGAAGTGTCAACTATCAACTATCAACTGATTTAATCGTGCATGGTAGCCAATGCTTGACGGACGATCGCCACATCGGGTAATGTTTCTTCACCTGCATAATTGGGTGACTTTAGTCCGAGTGCGTGAAGGTCTGTATCGACCATCAGATGGACTAATTCAGTGAAGGTTACTGAAGGTTTCCAGCCAAGTTTTTGTTGTGCTTTGGTAGGATCGCCGATTAGTAATTCTACTTCAGCAGGGCGCAAGTAACGGGAATCGAATTCAACATAATCTTTCCAGTTGAGATCGACATAATTGAAAGCGACAGTTAGAAATTCGTGGATGGCATGGGTTTCACCAGTTGCAATCACGTAGTCATCTGGTGTGTCCTGTTGGAGCATCAGCCACATCGCGACCACATAATCTTTGGCATAACCCCAGTCCCGTTTTGATTCTAGGTTGCCTAAATAGAGTTTATCCTGTTGATTTGCCACAATTCGCGCGATCGCGCGGGTGATTTTGCGGGTAACAAAGGTTTCACCACGACGGGGCGATTCATGATTGAACAAAATCCCGTTACAGCCGAAGATATTGTAGGATTCGCGATAGTTAATGGTTTGCCAGTGAGCGAATAACTTACCGCAAGCGTAGGGGCTGCGAGGATAGAAGGGGGTAGTTTCCGATTGGGGGACTTCTTGCACTAAGCCATACATTTCTGATGAGCCAGCTTGATAGTAGCGGACTTGGAGCTTTGTCCGTTGCTCGTAATCACGAATGGCTTCTAGCAAGCGCAACGCACCCATTGCAACTGTATCGACGGTGTATTCGGGTGCATCAAAGCTAACCCGTACGTGGGATTGGGCACCGAGGTTGTAGACTTCTTGGGGTTGGGTGAGTTCTAATAAGCGGCGTAGTGTCACACCGTCGGCTAAATCGCCGTAGTGGAGAAAGAGTTTTGCCCCTGGAGTGTGAGGATCTTGGTACAGATGTTCGATTCGATCGGTATTAAAAGTCGATGTCCGGCGAATAATGCCATGAACTTCGTAGCCTTTGGAGAGCAGGAGTTCGGCTAGGTAAGAGCCATCTTGTCCAGTTATACCCGTAATTAATGCACGTTTTGTTTCTGTCATTTTGGCAATTATCAGAGATCGTTAAAGTCACGGGGTTTTGATTTACCCATCATATATCCAAGTTGCGATCGCATAGTACCAATTTTTACCGATCGATGTTCGCTATTTTAATATGCCCCGTTATTTTTAGGTATTACCGTTAATCGGACAGTTTTGAGGACGATGCGGAGATCTAGCCAGAAATTACGACGTTTGACATAGCTGACATCAATCCTAATCCTCTGGGCGTAGGGAATATCATTCCGACCAGAAACTTGCCATAATCCAGTAATACCAGGTCTAATCGTCAACACTCGATCGATCTGAGTCCCATAACGTTCGATTTCTTCAGGTACGAGCGGACGCGGACCGACTACACTCATTTCTCCTTTGAGCACATTGATAAACTGTGGAAATTCATCTAGATTGGTGGTACGTAAAAATTTACCAATCTTGGTGATGCGGGGGTCTTGCTTGAGCTTAAAATTTTCCGAAAATTCTTGGCGGAGATCTTCTGATTCTGCCATCATTTGATGCAGTAGTAGATCGGCATCGGTAATCATCGTCCGAAACTTAATACAGCCAAAGTGTTGATGATTTTTGCCAACTCGTTCTTGAATATAAAAGATCGAGCCTGATGAAGTACAAGCGATCGATATGGCTAGTATCATGTAGACTGGGGCGCACAACACCAGCACTGAAAGTGAAAAGATAATGTCAAATAGCCGTTTGGTGAGATCGCCAGACAGAGGCTGCGATCTTTTCTGGGCTGCACATTTGACTGATTTACTGGCAATCTGTTGGTTGGTTGCGGTCATTTTACTCCTCAATTTCACTCTATCACCAATATTCCCCAGATTATATAGAAAATCGCTCTTACTTATTCGTTACCCATACTTTTAGTCAGTTAGACTTCACCAGATCTAGTTTGAGTCCCCAATTTCCACTGATGATAGTAGCGATCGAGTAAACTCAGATATTGCGACTCAAAGACTGAATTAGCAAAGCCTTCAGCATGAATGCGAATCAGCTCGGGTTGAAACTTACGTTCGTAAGTTTCAAATGTAGAGATTGCTGTTACAATTGCTGCTGTAGTTTGAGCAGGAAATAGGATTCCTGTACCACATTCGGGGTGAGCGCGGATGTCCAAGACAGTTTCAGCAGCACCGCCAACCCCATAAGCAATAACTGGAGTACCACAAGCTTGTGCTTCCACCAATACAATACCAAAATCTTCGCAAGCTGCATAGACAAATGCTCTAGCACGCTCTAGATAATCTTGGACTACATTGTCGGGTTGATAACCTAGAATTGTGACGTTAGGTTTGGCAATTTGTTGCAACTTTTGTAATTCAGTTCCCGTACCGATGACGACCAAATTTCTACCATTGAGATTAAATGCTTCGACGATCGGCGAAACTTGTTTGTAACCTACTATACGGCAGACTGTCAAATAAAAGTCTTGTTTGTCGGCGGTACAGGTAAACCGCTCGATCTTGACTGGGGGATACACCACATCAGCGCGACGGCGGTAACATCGCCAAATCCGGCTGGCGGTAAAATGAGAGTTGGCGATAAAATGGTCTACCCGATTTGCCGATAGGACATCCCACTGGCGCAAGCGATGCAACAGATAGCGGGTAAATAAGCCTGGGATACCCTGTCCGAGTGGGCTTTGGCGCAAATAGTCAAAAGTTAGATCCCAAGCATAGCGCATGGGCGTATGGCAGTAGCACAGATGAAATTGTTGGGGTGTGGTGAGAATGCCTTTGGCAACTGCATGGGCGGAGGATAAGATTACATCATAATGCCGTAAGTCTAATTGTTCGATCGCGATTGGCATTAGGGGTAAATATTTCTGTACGTCGCCTTTGGCTCTAGGTAGGTTTTGGAGGAAGGTGGTACCAATTTGCCGTTGGTAGAGGTAACTATCTGGATTGGTTGATTCAAAGTCAATCAGGGCATAGAGATCTGCATCAATGAATCGGAGGATTTCTTTGACGACTAGTTCCGAACCTCCGGTGGCTTTGGGTGTTAGCCATTCATGTACTAGGGCATAGGTGATATTTGAGGGGATGTTAGTGGGGAATTGAGTATTCTGTTTTAACACAGAGGGATACGGAGGTTTCACGGAGGAACACGGAGGGTTTGCTAGTCTATTTTAGGGGTTAAGGAGAGGATAATTTTGAGAATATCGTTTAGGAGTCGAGGCTCTCGATCCATTTTTTGATGACTAAGGCTCGATCGAAGTCTGGTTGATTGAGGTAGATTGATTGTAAATTATTCAACATTCTGAATAAAAATTGTCGATTGGTAATCGGTTGGAGGAGTTCTGGTGGGAGCGCGGGAATATCCTGTTGATAGATATTCATCATTTTTTGGCGACAGTCTTCAGTGAATAATATCTCGCCGCGATCGAAGGCATCTACAAATATATCTGAATCTTCAAAATCAGGACGGATCAGAAAATGCCCTGGCATTCCAATTCCCACCATTGGAAAGCCGATTCTTTTGGCAATTTCTAGATAAATCAGAGCTAATGTAATGGGAATTCCAGTCCGTCGATCGATGACATCATTGAGGAAGCTATTACAGGGATTATAATAGTCAGTCCCGTTACCATAAAATTTCAATTCTGTGTAGAGATATCGATTGATAGTTTGGATTATTTTTAGCGGAGATTGAGTTTCGGGCATTTTTTGAGCTACTTCCGCGCCCATCAAGTCTAAAGCTTTCAGATATCGATCGATCTCTAAATCTGGATACTCAATTTGGGCGATATATAAGGCAGCTTTCGCGAGATCGATTTCTCGATCGGGTTTGTCAATTTCAGTGATGAATCGATCGAGAGGATTAGTCATTTGGTGGATGGTGAATGGTGAATGGTGGATGGTGGATGGCGATTCGCGCTCCGCGCTCATCGGGTTCCCCATTCGCGCAGCGTCTCGCAGAGAGGGTTTAGCGAATCAAGACAGTTGATGGTGGATGGTGAATTTAGCTATCAACTATCAACTGTCAACTGCTTGCACTGAGCGTAGCCGAAGTGTCAACTACTTAAATCTTTTCCAGAGCCATATTTCCAAGCTTGTAGAGATTGTTGATAAAAATACTGCTGTGATGGCGAGAGTTGGGTGATTAATGGTGCAATTAATTTAGCGATCGGGTAGAGTCCACTGTATCCACCTAGATTGATATAATTAATTAGCCAATCGAGAAGGGTAATTATTCCCACATGAGGAACGACTGGAATTACTGCTTGTGGGTTGGAAATTGAGGTTTGAAATAAGGTGCGAGAGAGTGCGGGAAACTGGACGACATCTTGAAGGAAAGGACGCAAGACATCATCACCTAGATGTTCCATCGACTGGAATACCGCTGCTAATAAATTGTTAATTCGATCTGGATGAACTTTTTGCTCGATCCCGACGCTCATGGCGCGTTGGAACATCCAGGTAACGGCGATGTTTGGCTGATAAGGTTGTAATAGTTGGAGATCGTTATTGCTCAGTGCATCCGCTTGAAGTGCCATTTCAATCCCGCTAGTCAGTCGGGACAAATGCCGAATCATCGCTCCAAATCCACCGAAGCTAACGGGAGATTGACTACCACTACTATCACCAATTAATAATACTCGGTTCCACGCTATTCTTAGGGGACTATCGCGATAGGATGGAAAGCAGCCAAATAGACATCGCTGAAAATTTAGTTGGGCTAATTCTACCTGTTGATATGTAGGCAATAATCGCAAGTATTCAGCAAACAGGAACTCGACACTAAACCGATCGGGATGTGCATCCAGATAGGTAAATAGATAAGTCGTGCGTCCATCACGGGCGGGAAATGCTTCCCAAAAATACTGACATTGATGTTCGATCGGGGTAATCGACGCAAAAATATCACCCGTTTGATTTTGCTGGTATCCCGTCGCACAACTTCCTACTACCAGACAAATTCCCTCAGGCTTGACACCAGCTCTAGCTTGGGCTGCAAGCGGCGAAAAATGTCCCATCGCATCGATAAATAACTTACTTGTGAGCTTCCCATCTCCCACCGTAATTTCTACCCCATTTGGATGAATCGTCACTCGATCGCACGAGCTAAACTCTAGTAACTTACCGCCATCCTCCAAAAATTTTGCCTTGAGAGTAGCGAGTAAATAGATCGGATCTACGCCAACATTTAAGACATCTCGCACCCAGATATCGGGAGTATGCGGAAAAGAGATCCGTGCGGGGTTATATTCAGTGACGATCGCGATTTCTAATTCCGCCGCACAGAGTAGTTCCATCTCTACTAGTACCATCAATTCTGTGCGCGAGATATTCCACTCCTGCGCTCTCCCTTTCAATTCTCCCCGCTCGATGACGGCTACTCTGAAGCCGCGCTGTTGGAGAGCCGCCGCCAGGATAATTCCCAGGGTACCACCCGCGATCGCCAGATCGAAATCGATGGTTTTTAAAAATTCATCGCTTGAAACGACCATTTCACGTTGGTAAATCTGTCCCTGACGCAAATTTTGCCACATTTTATCGACTCGATCGAGATTGGCAAAAGTATCAGCAGGAAATTTGGCAGCCATGTCAGCAGAGATCGGCATAGAATTAGAACAGAGAATTACTCACTATGGTAGAACGTATGGATACTGAATCTCAAGCACGATTACTGATGAAAATTTTAATTGGCGTTGCTTGGCTCGATGGTGAAATCCAACCGCAAGAACGCCAATATCTATCGAAAGTTGCCCAAACACATCACATGGATCGGCACATTGAGATCGAGCCATTGTTGACTGGTACGAGCAAAGTTACAGCAGCAGAATGCGAACAGTGGATTCAAGACTATCTCGGCTCTAAATCGATTTATGATGATGATTTCCTGATCGAAGCAATTAGCGGTTTGATCTATAGCGATGGGGATGTTGCTGTTTCTGAAGCAACACTCTTAACCCGCATCCAATCAGTACCAGCTCCAGCACAGCCAAATCAGCCGTCCTTAATTACTAAACTTCGGCAGCTTTATCAGAATTGGCTTCAGAATACCTAACCTCTATCCCCTAATTGAATGGCTCGTTCCTTGTCAAACCGCGATCTTTTGTCCCAAATCCAAGAGATCTTTACAGGTGAAACATTCCTATATATTCTCAAACGATCGCTTCAAGCCGTTCTTACCCTATTTCTAGCTTCGATTCTGTGCTTTGCGATCGTGCAGCTATCACCAGGCAATTTTCTCGATACACTCAGACAAAATCCTAAAATTACGCCGCAACGGATTAAGGAACTGATGGAGCAATTTGGATTGAGCGACAGCAAAGATTTTCCAACTTTGGTTAATCAGTATTTTAAATGGCTGGTTCAGGCACTACAGGGGAATTTGGGCTTGAGTATGCTCTACTTCCAACCTGTTACTTTGCTAATTGGGCAAAGAATTAGAGCAACTCTAGAACTGGCGATCGCGTCAATTATTCTAACATGGGCGATCGCTATTCCTTTAGGTATTATTGGGGCTGTCAATCAAAATAAATTTATCGACAAATTTCTGCGAGTACTCAGTTATACCGCTCAGGGATTTCCGAGCTTTGTGACGGCATTATCTTTATTAATCGTCGCTCAGATTTGTTCGCCACTGTTACCTGTAGGTGGTAGAACTAGTATCAATCATGAAGAATTACCCGCGATCGGTCAATTGTTTGATATCCTCTGGCATATGATTTTACCTACTATCGCGCTGACAGCGACGGGATTTGCTGGATTGCAACGGATTACGCGGGGTGAATTATTAGATGTCTTGCGTCAAGACTATATTCAGACAGCTAGAGCCAAAGGTTTATCTGAAAATCGCGTAATTTATGTCCACGCCTTACGGAATGCAATTAACCCGCTGGTAACTTTACTCGGCTTTGAATTTGCTAGTTTACTCAGTGGTGCTTTTATTGCTGAATTCTTCTTTAATTGGCCGGGATTAGGTAAACTAATTTTAGCAGGAGTAACAGCAAAGGATCTCTATCTCGTGATGGGTAGTTTGATGATTGGCGCAATTATGTTAATCATTGGCAACTTATTTGCAGATTTGCTACTCAAATTTGTCGATCCACGGATTAAGTTAGCAGATTTAAAGTAATGATTCGATCTTGTAGATCGATCCTAAGATCTCCGCCAATGAATCAACTATTAGATGAGGGTAATGATCTGGACTTGGTGGTTGATGATTGCCATACTCAGATGTAGAATGCTTGAATTGAATTGTATACATCCCCAGTTGACGCGCACCAAAAAAATCTTTATGGGGATTGTCACCAATATACACACTGAGCCGTGGCGATATATTCAGTTGCTCTAAAACTAATTTAAAAGGAGCCGTGCTTGGCTTCCAATTTTCTCTACCCAAACTGTCAGAAAAAACCACAGCGTCAAAAAAACGATCTAATCCTAAAGCCGCCCATTTTCGTTGTTGCACTGCTAGATAGCCATCACTTACCAATCCAATCTGATAAGACTGATCTAGAGTTTTTAATAAGTCGATCGCTTCAGGAAAGGGACTAATATTAGGTAGATGCTGACGATAAATATCGAGTAGATTAGGGACGATTTCAGTTCTTTCTATGCCATGAATTGTCAGCCATCGATCGAAAGTATTATTTCTCACTCCCTCACTATAAAGTTTAAATAATGTTGCAGATCCGATCGATTCATTAATCCCTAAATTTACTGATGCCCAAGCAGCAACTGCTTGAAACCCACTCAATACAAAATCTCTCTCTGGATATAATGTATCATCCATGTCGAAGACGATCGCTTTTAGCTGACTCATTTAATAATAGCTAATACCCAGATCATAAACAATGACGATCGAGATTTAATGAATCGATCGCTCTCGGCTTGGCGATGATAATGAAAGCTCGTGAGCATTGACAAAAATAGCATCGTCATAGCGTAACATAGCTAAACCATCTTCCCAATCATCGATCGCCACTTTAGGATTATTACCTAAATATGACTCCACGATCCAACTCGGAAAATCTGCTCCAGCGCGATAAGATAGTGGATAACCACCACCAAAACGGGGATTGATTTCGATAAAGACAATCTCACCATTTGGCTGCAAAAAGCACTGAATCGTGATACATCCGATCGCTCCAGGTAGAGATTCTACAACGTATTTTGCCGCAGCAATTAAAGCCGGATTTTTGGTAGAGATCCCTTTACTAACTTCCCCCGCTCTGGTTTCGAGTCTCAATCGTGGGACGATCGATATCACATTGCCTTTAAAATCAAGCAAAATATCGATCGTATATTCGTCGCCAATAATCAGCTCCTGAATTATCGCATCTTGGATATAATTTGAGAAAAATCTCAGCTCAGTTCGATCCCGAACGTGATGTACTCCAACACTAGAACTACCAGTATCGGGCTTGACTATCAGTGGAAAATGTCGCTCTTTGATTTCACTAATGTTGTATATTTTTGGGGTGCCTACACCAACTGACTTAAAGAAAGCACCTGTTTGTTTTTTGCTATAACAAATCTCATTTGTCTTTACTGATGAAACTAATAAAGTAACCCCACGATCTAGAAATTTTTGTCGGTGAAGTGATAGGAGAGAAAGTTCTGGATCGATTAAGGGAATCAGTAGATCGATCTGGTGTCGATCGCAGATATCTAATAACCTTTCTATATAGTCAGGAGTACCAATTTTCGGAACGAGTTCGGCTGCGTCCGCAAAGAAAGAAGCTGGAGCACTCCTTTTCAGATCCGTAGTAATTATTTTACCTGTAATGTTCGCTCGATTCATTGAATGGCGGAAGGCTTTTAAGAGTTCTACTCTTCTGCCAACACTTGTGAATAAAATATTCATTAATATACCTATTTCCAATTAACTCTCGATCTGATACATGTACTCAATTCTGAAAACTTAGCAAGTGGTTTTTTGGGTCTCTAAGCTAAAATCAGAGCGCCATCAATTATTAGCTGTTTCAATCGAGCAGATAGAATAGTTGAATTACTTAAAAATTGCATATATATTAAATACTATATCATTAGCTAAATCTATCGATCGGGCGATCCAATCGATAGCTAACATCGTTTCTCAAAGTCAATATCGGTAGAAAATTAAGCGGCGATTACATTATAGCTACGAGTACAGATTGTCGATGTAAAAAGTATTTAATCGGATAGATATATCCAGCAATCCTCTCGCGTAGCGGCTAACGGCAATGAGCAAGAATTAAACTAGCGTTGATATCTCATCCCTGGTAACTGTGTAACTAAACCGAGCAACTCTAACTGAAGTAGTAAGCTAGAGATAGTTGCCACAGGTAGCTGGGATTTCGAGACAATCTCGTCAAAATTAGCTGGCGTGCTAGTTAAAAGTAGCCAAACTTGCTGAAGATCTGGACTAAGAGCTGGTGGAAGTGCTGCTAACGTTGCGGTTCCATCCGTGACTTCGCTGGGAGAAATGCCTGACTGGGAGGGGAATTGTAGTTGTTGGAAGTTGTCGAGTTGGGGGATGGAGGAGAGTAATTCGAGTAGATGATCTAGACCGAGGATGGGCTGTGCGCCACGACTGAGGAGTCCTAGGCAGCCGAGTGAGTTGGGGTTGTCGATCGAGCCTGGGAGGACATATACATCGCGTCCATAGTCATTAGCTTGATGAGCTGTAATTAGAGCACCAGATCTAGTTGGAGCTTCGATGACGATCGTCACGCGACTCAATCCAGCAATAATCCGATTGCGGGCGGGAAAATGCGATCGAGCAGGTGTCGTTCCCGCTGGGTATTCACTCACCATTAACCCATGTTGGTGAATGTCAGCAGCGAGATTTTGATTGCGCGGTGGATAGACGAGATCGAGTCCGGTACCTACTACCGCAATGGTGCGTCCACCCGCCTCCAGACAGGCACTATGTGCCTCAGTATCGATCCCCTGTGCTAGTCCTGAGACGATCGTAAATCCTTTGCTTGCTAGTAATGCACTAATTTTTCGCGCCCACCGGATTCCATAATCGGAAGGATCGCGAGTCCCGACAATGCCAATAGTGGGCACATTGCCCTGATTTTCAGCTATGGCTACTTGCCCTCGGTAGTATAAGACTCCTGGTGCTGAGGGAATTTCGCCCAATAAGCGGGGATAATCAGGATCGATCCGCGCCCACCAATCGGGATTATCGATCGAATGTGTGGCGATTAGTTTTTGAGGGTCAATTTTGGCACGAGCGGCGATGATTGTGGCGACTGATTGAATTCCCACCCCATCGATGGCGAGTATTGCCTGAGAATCGGCATTCCAGGCAGTTTCTAAATTACCAAAATGTTGGTAGATTCGATCGATTAAGATCGATCCAACACCAGCAACTTGCGACCAAGCTAACCAATAAATACGTTCTTTTGACATTCGCTCCAGTCCACTATTGTTCAGTTTATTATGCCCATACGAACTGGTTGCTATTAAGTAATATGTGGGCTTTCAGTAAGAAGTTGAAGTATAAAACAGCCGCTGTAGCTGCGATTGGAGATTCGGTATTTGCGGATCTACACAAATAGACCAACAGATCGATATGATAGGGGGCGGTTAGATCGATGCTGTTGGCATCATGCTCCATCGTCACATGTTGTTTAGGTGAAATCTTGTCCGAATCTACTTTCTTTGAACCAGATCGTTACGTGCCACTACCACTAATTAGGTTCGATGGTCAGATCGTCGCCAGCAAAATTACACAGATCCCGCGTCAGCCATCAGACTCAGTTTTAGCCCAACAACTGATTTTTCAAGCACTAACACAGATGCTGAGTCCGTTGGATATCGGGTTTAAGTTTTCGATCGAACGTCTGCCGCAGATGTCAGAATTTAAACTAGATGGAACTACTTCTTTGCAGTCTGCCGATTTAGTCCAAATGGAATATCGACTATGGGTACAGTGTCATTCCCCTAAAAGTCTAGAATGTCAGCTCCTCGCCGCACCTCTAGCCAAAGTACTCCGCAGCATGGAGCTGCAAAATTTTCAAGAAGCGATCGTTGACTACTCGCGATTTGCTGCCACAGAGTCCGTACAAACGAGTTCTCATCCAGACTGGAGATTGAGAGTCGATCTAGCACCCCCAATCGTCCGGCTCAGAAGTTGGGCGCGGTGGGGTGATGTTCAAGCAATTACCAAATTACTCAATTTTGCGCTTGCACCTGAACAAATTCAGGTAAGTGCCGTCTTACAAAATCTCACCTTGGAGATTTTTTGTACTCTCAAAAATACTCAGCCGGATAAGTTCCCCGCCATAAAAATCGCCCTCAATACAATTGCCCCATTACTACTCGAATTCACACCTCAAGGTATCCAAGGCGCAACCATTTATGGAGTCCAATCGCCACCAGTGGGCGGACAAATAGAGGTGCCTCCTGTCTGGATGCACTGGCTCGATTTACCTGCTTTAGGCGATCCTAAATTTGCGCCGACACCGATAATTTTAGCAGCACGCGGCGACGAAGATGCGCTCGGTTTTATCTTAGAACGGTTGCTCAACCCCGATCTAGAGCAGTGTTCGGCGATCGGATGGATCGATTTGCACCTACTCCGCCGCCAGCAGCTACTCCACATCATGAGTGAGGCTCCGATTTGTCCGATCCAAA
>JAJAZF010000181.1 GCA_026785875.1 Chamaesiphon sp.
GATGGGAATCGGACATTGGGCAATAGCTCGAACTACGATTTCACTATTGAAGCAGCTCAAATCCTCGGTTGCGCCACCACCTCTAGCTAGAATTAACACCTCTGCTCGACCGTCGAGGATGACACGCGCGATCGCCCGTTCGATCGATTTAGGTGCTGTTTCACCCTGAACCGTGGCTGGAGATAGCAATACTAACACCCCAGGATAGCGAGATAATAATGTCTTTTGAATATCGCCCCAAGCCGCCGCCGTCGATGATGTGACTACCGCGATGATCTGGGGGTGAGTGGGTAACGGTTGTTTTCGTTCTAAGTCGAATAAACCTTCTGCTGATAACCTGTGTCTAATCCGCTGCAATCGGAGGGCTTGTAATCCCTCACCCAGTGGTAGCACCTGCTGTACCTGAAACTGATATTTTCCATGTGGGGCGTAAACTGAGATGTTGCCAAAGACGAGTACCTGCGTCCCAACTTGGGGCTGTGTTGCCAACTCTGGAATTTGGGTCTTCCATACTACTGCCGCAAGAGCAGCTTTTCCCAACTTGTCTTTGAGGGTGAAGTAGATCCCAGATGGATGAAAGCTGGCACTCGAAACTTCACCACTCACCCATACCTGTCGCAGTTGAGGAGTTGCAAGTAAAGCTTGTTCGATATATCTAGTCAATCGATCGATGGAAATTGCATCTAGATCTGGATATAAAGTATCGTCGATCGAATTATTTGGCATGATGAAGCAGGAATTATCGTTCGATCGTCGTTAGACGACGCGCAAGCTGTGAGTTATTTTTTAAGTCTAATTCTAGTTCGATCTTCAGGGAAATCAAGCAGTCGATACCCTATTCTATAAGGCTCACGATCTATCCGAGCGATATAGTGCGCCCGATACGATCGTTCGTCAAGGCAATATCTTTATTACTACTGGCACCAAGATTATTTCCAATGAAGGGAATGTATCTAGAGCAGTTTTCAAGAAGTCCCAAGCTTGCTGATGTTCGGCAGCATCTTCATTCTCGTCCAGCCAAGAATCCAAAAGATCGATCGCGGCTTGATTCTTCTGCGCTTGCTCGGCATTAACAATCGGGAAGGTAGCTGATGGTATGTTCTGTCGAAACTGGCGCAAGGTGTCGAGTAACTCTGTCCAATACTCTGGTGGCGTTGCTTCAATTTCATGCAGCAGCGATCCGAGTGAAGGTTGAGGTGAGCTAATACTATCTGCCATAGATTAAAATCGCATCGAAGGCTAGTGGCTCAATTTTAACGCAACTATTATGGGAGTGAAACTAATGGGCTATGACATTTTGGAGCCAGATCGAATGTTCATCGATCGATTGACGCTCGCACTTACCCCTTTGCCACAATATTTATGGATTTTAGGTTTTCTACTTCAACATCCAGAAACCTTCCGTCAATACCCCAAATGGTCTGAAAGATCTCCTAATTATGCTCGATCGAATCCTCATTGCCAATCGCGGCGAAATTGCCTGTAGAATTATCCGCACCCTCGATCGGTTAAACATCCAATCGATCGCCGTATATTCCGAGATCGATCGACATGCACCGCATGTAAATATGGCAACCGCATCTTTCTGCATTGATAAAGCTACCGCCGCTGAAAGTTATTTATAGCAGCCGCCAAGGAGGTTAGGACATAGATTGTAGGGGTGGGTGCTTGGTGCGTTTCCATGGTCAACTGGGCGGGTCCCCCGACCAGTGGGGGACCCGACCGGAACGCATCCGCTTTATGCTAGAAATTCCCGCACTGCACCGATAGCTTTAGAACAAAACCC
>JAJAZF010000182.1 GCA_026785875.1 Chamaesiphon sp.
AATTCTTCGACAGAGTTACGGATTCAAAAATTTTGACATGATGAGAGATAAACTATTGGTTTGCTTATTTAAATAATTTCCACTTCGCTCCAATTATTCAAATAAGCAAATCTTATCACTCTTGGAGGAGGAGAGCCGATCGGATTTTGCTTGAATTAAAGCGGAGATGACTTATGTGTTCTATGGCGATATCTTCCTGTCTAACTGACTATCACGCTAAATACTATGCCTACGAACTGACCAGGCGTTACTCGGCAGATAGCCTCGAAAAGCTGGCGAGTACTTTCGCTGGCGCAAAAGTCGATCTGAATCCGCATCAGTTAGATGCGGCACTATTCGCCTTTGAGTCTCCTTTGTCGAGAGGGGCACTGTTAGCCGATGAAGTTGGCTTAGGGAAAACGATCGAGGCTGGGTTGGTGATTTCCCAAAAATGGGCGGAGCGACAACGGAGAATTTTAGTTATCTCGCCTTCCAACTTACGCAAGCAGTGGCAGCAGGAATTGAGTGAGAAGTTTTTTCTCCCTTGCACGATCTTAGAGTCGAAGTCTTACAAGGAGATTGCTAGAGATACAAATGACTATCCATTCGATCCGGGTGATTCAATTATTATTTGTTCTTATCAATTTGCTCGAAATAAAGCGAGTGATGTAGAGTCAGTTAGTTGGGATTTGGTGGTGATTGATGAAGCACACAGACTGCGAAATGTTTATAAATCTTCCAATATTATTGCTAATACGCTCAAACGGATACTTCAGAAGCGTCATAAACTCTTGCTGACGGCAACACCGTTGCAGAACTCATTATTGGAGTTGTTTGGGTTGGTGAGTTTTATTGACGATCGAGTCTTTGGCGATCTCAAGAGTTTTCGCGAACAGTTTGCCAAGTTAGATGGAGAAAGAGTTATCACCGATCTCAAGGAAAGGCTCAAGCCGATTTGTCATCGGACATTGCGACGACAGGTAACTGCTTATGTACCGTTTACTCAACGTCATGCTATCTGTGAAGAATTTACGCCGAGTTGGGATGAGGAAAGACTCTACGATCTAGTTTCTGATTACTTGCGGCGGGATAATCTTCAGGCTTTACCAATCAGTCAAAAAGCTTTGATGACTTTGGTAATGCGTAAATTATTAGCTTCTTCGACATTTGCGATCGCCAAAACATTAACTTCTCTATCCAAACGGCTCAAGGCAAAACTCACCCAGCAGGAGCCAACAAAAAGGCTGTCTGAGGAACTAGCTGAAGATTATGAGGAATTAGATGAAACGATCGATGAATGGGGGGAGGATGAGCCGGAAGAAGCTTTGTCTGGCTTAGAACGTAGTGCGATCGAGAGCGAAATTAAAGAGCTAGATGAATTTACTAAGTTAGCTGTTTCGATCGAACAAAATGCGAAAGGTGAAGCATTACTCAAGGTTTTGGAAGTTGCGTTCGAGCGAACAGCAGAATATGGCGGGGCTAGAAAGGCACTCATTTTTACAGAGTCGCGGCGGACGCAGGAATATTTACTGAAACTCTTGAGTGAGAGTGCTTGGGGGGACGGTTTACTACTATTTAATGGCTCGAATACGGACGCTCGATCGAAACAAATTTACCGAGATTGGCTCAATGAGCATCAAGGAACCGATCGGGTAACTGGCTCGAAAACAGCGGATATGCGGTCTGCTTTGGTGGATTATTTCCGAGAGCAGGGGAGTATTATGATTGCGACTGAGGCGGGATCTGAGGGGATCAATCTTCAGTTTTGTTCGTTGATTATTAATTACGATTTACCTTGGAATCCCCAGCGGGTAGAGCAGAGGATTGGCAGGTGTCACCGCTATGGGCAAAAGCATGATGTGGTAGTAGTCAATTTCTTAAATCAGAAAAACGCTGCTGACAAACGAGTTTTTGAGTTATTAGACCAAAAATTTAAACTGTTTGAAGGTGTATTTGGTTGTAGCGATGAGGTATTAGGATCGATTGAGTCTGGCGTAGATTTCGAGAAACGGATTGCTGAGATTTATCAACGTTGCCGACAGCCGGAAGAAATCGATGCAGCTTTCGATAAGCTTCAACAGGAGTTGAGTTTTGAGATTAATAAAACGATGGTGCAAACGCGCCAAAAGCTATTAGATAACTTTGATGACGAGGTTCGTGAAAAACTCAAAGTTAGCAAAGAAAAATCGGATAAGGTATTAGATAAATTTGAGAAATTTTTAATTGATTTAACCCGTTATGAGTTAGCACAGAATGCGGAGTTTGTTAGTGAGAATTCGTTTCGGTTGGATCGGTTGCCGGATGGATTAGTAATTGCAGGAGTCCCGTTAGGATTGTATGAGTTGCCGCGTAGATCGGATACAGCGCATACCTATCGAATGGGTCATCCATTGGCAGAGATGCTGATTCAACACGCCCAGAATCGGGTTTTAGCCCCTGCGGAGATTCAGTTTGATTATGGTAACTACGAGGGTAAAATAACGGTTTTAGAGCCGTTTGGAGGGGTGAGCGGCATCCTGAGTCTATCGCTATTTACGATCGAAGCTTTAGGACAAGTAGAGGATTATTTGGTGTTTGCAGCGGTAACTGAGGATGGCGAAGAATTAGATCCAGAGATAGCAAAACGGTTGATGTCTTTACCTGGGAAAGTAATTAATCCATCGATCGAGCTTGAAGATCCGAGATTAGCAACTAAAACCCAATCTGATGTCAATCTAATTCAGCAGCGAGTAGCCCAGCGGAATGCCAATTTCTTTGAGGTGGAAGCGAAAAAGCTAGATGGTTGGGCTGACGATCTCAAGGTAGTATTGGAGCGGGAAATTAAGGAGATGGATCGACAGATTAAGGAGGCGAAACGAGCGGGAACGGCGGCGGTAGATTTACAGTCGAAGTTGGCGGGACAAAAACAGGTAAAGGCATTGGAAACACAACGAAATCAACAGCGACGATCGCTATTTGATGCCCAGGATGAAGTCGATCGACAACGAGATGAGTTAATCGCTCAAATTGAGTCGCAATTAGAGCAAAAAAGTAAGTTGCAATGTCTATTTAAAATCCGTTGGCACCTCGCATGAGATATTGCTGATATACCCAAGTTGCTAACCATAACCTCAGCGGTTTCTAATCGCTCCTCAGAGCGGACTCAATACGGTTCGGTTAAGGGCTGAAAGTAGGTAAAATGGGTGTTGCCATCAGCAGGAGAAAGGCGAAGATGCAACTCAAAGAACTATCCTTGTTTGTACCAACGATTGAATCAGGTAAAATCCTAAAAGCATTGGAAACA